>DAORCZ010000790.1:0-4331 GCA_035345735.1 Pseudomonadota bacterium
ATCGCCAGGCCCGCCAGCTCACCCGCCTCGCGCGTCATCTGCTTGATGCTGCGCATGGTGTGGTTTAGCAGCGCCGTCATCTCGTCCATGCTGGTGCGTACCTGCTCGGTGGCCCGCCGCTGATCTTGCGTCACCAGCGCGATCTCCCGGGCCGATAGCGTCGTCTGTTCACTCAGCTGCGTGCCGTCGTGACTGGCCCGCACCGCCTTCTGCGATGCCGCGCGCACGTCCTTCATTAGCTGACGAATGCCCGAGACCGACTCCATGACATTTTCTGCCAGGCGCCGCATCTCGGCCGCGACCAGCGTGAAGCCCTTGCCGGCCTCTCCCGCCTTGGTGCCTTCAAGCGCCGCGTTGAGCGCCAGAAGATCCGTGCGATCGGCGATCTGCATGATCGTGGCCAGGTGCTCGGCGACGCGCTCGGCGTGGACGTTGAGCTCATCGATGCAATCGGTGATGTGGCGCGTGCCGCTGTGCGTGCTCTCGGCATTGGTCAGCACCGCGCTGCAGCGATCGGCGATCTGCTGTGCCGAGTTAACCAACATGTCCATCGTCTTGCGCGTCTCCTCCACGGCCGAAGCCCCCTGAGCCATCGAGGCTTCCTGCTCGCGCGCCGCCGATAAGACCTCGCTGGCCACGCGCAGCAGCGGTCGCGTGATGAGAAACGAAACCGCCATGCCGATGAGCAAGACCAGGCCGCTGACGGCCAGCGCCGTGCCGGTCAGGGCCCAGCGCTCTTCCAGTACGGCGCGACGGGAATAGCCGGCGACCAGCACGCCCAGCTGCTGCTCGCCGCTGCGCAGCGGGGCGCTGACGTGCAGAAGGTCCCCGCGCAGCCAGGTGTGCTGTTCGCGATCGCGCGGGGCATCGAGAATCTCGACCCCTTCGCCGGCGCCCTTTTTGCGATAGCGCGAAAACACCGAGCCATCGGCCTTGATCAGCACGATGTAGACCAGATCGGCATCCTCGTGCACCGAGGCCAGCTGGCGGTCGGCATCCTTGCTCTGATCGAACTCGACCGAGGCCGTCACCAGGTTGGCCAGCGTGCCGACCACCGTCACCGCCCGCGTCTTGAGCGCGGCATCGGCGGCTGCCGTTCCGCGAATCGGAAAGTAGACGGCAAACAGCGTGGCGATGGTGGCGATGAGCAGCGAAAAGGTCACAAACAGTCGCGTGCGAAAGCCGTACTTCGTCATCGTGAGACCTCCGCCATGCGGAGCGTTGTCAGGTAGAAATCCCGTCGCTGCACCGGGGTTGGCCAACGCAGCATGCGGCCGCGGCGGTGTTCAAAGGAATGGCGTGTCATGGCAGTCGCGCCACCAGCCAAGCGACATCAATCAAGAGGACGAGGTGCTCGCCCTCGCGAGCCAGGCCGAGCACCGGCCCGTTGCGCAGAAAGGAAAGCGAGCGCCCAAGGGGCAGCACATCAGCGGCCTGCAGATCGCGGACCGCGGTGGGGCCGTCGACCAGGATGCTGCCGCGCCGGCCCTCGACGAAGAGGTGCACGGTCCGCTGGTCGTCCGCTGGTCCCGGCTGGCTCCCCAAAAGCTCGCTGGCCTGTCGATAGCCGGAGCGCGCACCTTCCATGCGCTCGACGGCAGCGGCAACCAATCCGCAGCGCAGCTCGCCCGCAAAGAAGCGCAAGAGCGGAATCGACCCGACGGGTTCTGCCCTCATCGCTCGCCCTCTCCCCCCAGCGTCGCGCTCAGCAGACGCTCGGGCTGCAGGATGCACAGCAGGCGCCCCTCCCACGTCAGCTCAGCCAGTACCCAGCTCGGTCGCCGGGCCGGCGTCGCCTGATCGCGCAGGCTGTCCTCGACGAAGTCGACGATGCCGTAGACTTCCTCGGCAACGATGGCCGCTTCCGCGTGATCGGTCTCAATGACGACGAGGCGCGGCAGGGTGGCAGGCAGCGGCGCCATCTCGCGGCCTCCGGGCAGCAGCACTTCCAGGGACACCACTGGCAGCAGGCGCCCGCGCAGGAGCGCCACCCCCAGCACATGCGGCGGAGCATGCGGAATGCGGGTGGTGATGCTCTTGAGCACCACTTCGCGTACCGCCTGAGCCGGCAGGGCCAGCCAGCGCGAACCTGCGCGCAGCACCATCAGGGTCTGCGTCGGCGGCGCCACCACCCCCGCCGAATCGGCCGCCTGGCTCGCCGCGGTCACGGCATCGCTCATCGCCGCGAGCGTGCGGTTGGCACTGCCGCCATCGATCACGGCTGCCCCTCCGGCAGGAGGGCGCGCAGCCGCGCGACCAGCGCAGGAATGCCGACATCTTTGGTGATAAAGCCATCGACCGGCAGCCCGCCCGCCTGCGCCATCGCTTCGTCGTGGGACATCGCGGTGAACAGCAGCAGCTTGATGGCGGCGCCGCCCGGCAGGGCACGAATCCGTCGGCAGAGCTCGGCCGGATCGAGGTTGGGCATGATGGCATCGACCAGCACGATCTGCGGCCGCAGCGTCTCTAGCTCGGCCAGCGCGCGCTCCAGGTCATCAGGCACGGCGACGGCCCGCATCCCAGCCGCCACCAAGGCATTGCCCAGCACTGCGCCGTTAAAGGGACTGTCGTCGACGATCAGCACGCGGCCCTGCCCATCGGCATCGCGGCTCGGTGCCGCAGCATCAAGCCCCGCCTTGACGGCCGGCTTGAGCGCATCGACCAAGACCGCCACCCCCCGGATGGCGCGAGCGCAAGCAATCAGGGCCGGCGGATTTCGCCCCTCGCTGGTCTGGCAGATCTTCGCCGCCGCCTGCGCGGCCCGCGCCGCCGTGGCAACGTCCGGCAGACCAATCATCGCTGCCTCGCCCGCGATGGTGTGCATCAGCTCATCGACGCTCTGCTCCCCCTCGCCCGGGGGCCGCCCGCTCGGCCCGCTCGGCCCGCTGGCGTACAGCAGGGCAAGCGCGGTCTTGATCCGGCTGCGCGCGACGCTGACAAACTCCGCGAGGAACTCGGCTCTCAGCTCATCGAGCATCGCCCACTCCGCATACCGCCAAGTCCCGCATCGGACCTACGGCGTCCTCTCGAGAAACCCCAGGATCGCGCTCGTCATGGCCGGCCAGTCGCCGCTCTTGCGGATAAAACCCGAGGCTCCGCAGAGCGCCGTCAAGCGAGCCAGCTCTTCTTCCGGGCGCTCAGAAAACAGGACCATCGGACAAGAGCCAGGCAGGCGACGGCGAATCATCTCGGCCAGCTGATCGCCGCGCAGCGCCGGCATGCCGACATCGATCAGCGCCAGGTCGGGGCGTTCGTCCTGCAGCACCTTGGTAAAGCCGATCGGGCTGATGAGCGTCACCACCACCACACCAACCCGTTCCAGTGCCGCCTTGGTCATGGCCAGCACGAGCTGACTGTCATCGACCATCAGGACCTTGTACTTGCGGCGTGGAGAGGAACCTTGCATGCCGTGCCGTCGCTGAGTAATGAGGCAGCACCCGATAGCGTATCACGTGCGAGGAACGCGCTTCTATCCGTAAATCAAGCAGTTGCGGCGCGCGGTCTGTCGCAGCGGTGCCGACGGTTTGCGGGCGTCCGCCAGGCTCGGATAACCCTTGGCAGCCCCGACCCAAGGCCCCCGCCAAACCACGCGGAAACCCGCCCCTGCCTGGCGTGGCGAGGGTTGGTTTTGCGTCGCTGTTCTCTGATATCGTAGGGGGCTTGTGGTCTGACTCCATGACCCCGGCCTGGCGGCGCGTAGCCTCGCGCATTCAGCCCCTGCTCCCCGAGGAGTCGAGCCGATGACGCTCTTGGCCTTCGCCATCGTCCTCTTTCTGGCTTGGTCGAATGGCAGCAACGACAACTTCAAGGGCGTCGCGACGATCTATGGATCGGGCACGGCCTCGTATCGCGTCGCGCTGGCCTGGGCCACCGTGACGACGCTCGCCGGCTCGCTGTTGACGCTGTGGCTGGCGGCGGGTCTGGTGAAGACTTTTTCGGCCAAGGGTCTGGTGCCGGATGCCGTCGCGGCATCGCCAGCCTTCCTTTCGGCGGCGGCCTTGGGAGCCGCGCTGACGGTCAGCGCTGCCAGTCGCTTGGGACTGCCGGTCTCGACGACACACAGCCTCACCGGGGCGCTGATCGGGGCGGGTCTGGCCAGCGGCAGCGGCGTCAATCTCGCGGTCCTGGGCAAGAGCTTCTTCATTCCGCTCATCGGATGCCCGCTTTTGGCCATCGTCATCACCGCGGTCCTTTATCCCCTGGCCCGCTTCGCGCGGCTGCGCCTGGGCATCACCCGCGACTCCTACATCCGCATCGAGGAAGATCTCGTTCTCGTCAGCGCGAACAGCTCCGGGGCCGCGATGGCTGATGAGCGCGTGCGCCTAGCGATC
>DAORCZ010000791.1:0-4330 GCA_035345735.1 Pseudomonadota bacterium
TTTGGCCATTAGTCACCTCGTTAATGTAGGGTTGGGGTAGTTGGCAGCTGTCCCAGCATGGCGGCTAGCTCGGCTGGCCAGCCCTCGGTGGACAGCGGAATCAAGCCAGGGGACCGGCTCTTTAGGAGCCGACAGGCGGGCTTTGAGGCCTCGGCCGGCTCGACGATGAGATCAGGGCGCAGCACCGCTCCCAGCGCAGACAGGAGCTGAAACTTCGACAGCACCGGGTTGGGCGCCACGTGCAGGACGGGGCCGGCGGCACGGGCTCGGGCAAATGCCTCGGCCGGCAACAACGCTGCGCAAGCCAGGGCAAGCTGCCGCGTCGTCAGCCCCGACCACAACTGATCGGTGAAACCGCGCAGCCGGGCGCCTCGGGGCTGACTCGCCAGCCACTCCCACAGGCCACGCCGCCGGCTCGGGTCCGGCCCGACGATAGAGCAACGCAGACTGAGGACGTGCCCCGCCCCCGACTCGCCCAGCAGCTTGCTCCGACCATAGGCATCCTCGGGATCGGGTGCATCGTCCTCGCTGATCCAGCCCCGGTTGGCCGAAAACACAGCGTCGGTCGAGACGTGTAGGACGCGTGCCCCCTCCTCGCTCGCGAGGCGGCTTAAGCGCTGCGGGAACAGGGCGTTGGTCTGGATGGCCCGCTCCAGCGACGCGGCATCATCAGCGCGAATATCGCTGGCCAGCATCGCGATGGCGTTCACGACCACCGCCCCAGGCCCGGCGCGCAGCAGTAGCTGACGCAGCTTGTCGTCACTGTCATCGACGGAAAAGGGCACCAGCCCAGGCCGCCGACCGCAGGCCAGGACGGTCTGTGTTCCCCCCAGCACCGCCGCCGCCATATGGCCGAAGCAACCCGACGCCCCCAGCAGCACCACCTTGGACGGCATGGCTTAGAAGAAGCGGCAGTCCGGCAGCGGAGTGACCCAGATCCCCTGGAACCAGCTCTCTTTCTTGCGGATGACGTCGGCGTAGTTCCAAGCCGTAACGAAGATGTAGTCTGGCGGATTCTCGCGCAGCTTATCGGGGAACACTATCGGGGTATGCGTGCCCGGCATCAGCTTGCCGGCTCGCAGCGGCGAGGCATCGACCACGGCTTCCAGGAAATCGAGCTTGGCCGCGTTCACCCACAGCGTCGCCTTGCCGGCCGCGCCATAGCCCCAAATCCGGCTGTTTTTCGCCAGGCGCGAGAGGGTGTCGCCGACGATCTGAATCTTGTGATGAATCTGCGATCCGAACGCCTTCCAGGTCGCGACGTCATTCAGCTTGAGGCGCTCTTCATAGGCTTGCACCGCCGCCATCTCTGGCGTGATCGGCCGGTCGGCCTGGCGCGAGGCGGCGATGCGCAGCGATCCGCCGTGCATCGGCAGCCGCTCGGCGTGGAAAACATGGAAGCCGTAGCGACGCAGCAGGCGCGACAGCGTACCCAGGCTGTAGAACGTCAAGTGCTCGTGATACAGCGTGTCCCACTGCAGCTGCTCGAGCAGATCGCCGGCGTACATGAACTCCAGACACAGCACGCCGCGATCGCCCAGGACAATGTCCGCCCCTTCCAAGATCAGGCCCGGCTGCTCGTTGTGCGCAAACGCGTTGCTACCGGTCACGACATCGACGGCCCCTAAGCGCTGACGCAGGCTGCGGGCAGTGTCGGGGTTGAAATAGCCCGTAACGATGTCCAGGCCCTTTTCCCGCGCCATCGCCGTGATGTTGCCCGAGATATCGACCCCCACCGCCTTGACCCCCAGGGCCCCCAGCGGTGCCACCAAGACGCCGTCGTTGGCGCCGAATTCGACGACCGTACGTGGCTGAAAGCGATTGACTAGCCAGCCAGCATAACCCGTGAAGTGTTCGACGAGCTGGGGGATGGTGCTCGACGAAAAGGAGTAGTCCTGAAATAGGACTTCGGGGTCGACCGGGTCGATGATTTGAACCAGCCCGCAGTCCTCGCAGGCATAGATGACCAGCGGATAGCGCTGCTCGCGAGCGATGGCCTCGCGACCGCTGAGAAAGCCACCCGCCAGCGGCATCTCACCGCAGTCCAGGATGGGGGCCAGCGCACGGCTCAGACAAGCCCGACATGACTTAGACATAAGCTTCTCCTAGATGCAGGCACAGCGACGGGAGCGTCCGGCCATCGCGACAGTCCGCCGGGGGATGGGATCGGGGCCGAAGCCGCCATGCCAAAGGGATTCGTACCGACAAGCGGTGCGGACCATATCTTCCCAATCGGAAAAGTCAAGCGAGCGTCAGCGACGATCAGGCGCCCTCTGCCGGCCCCGTACAGTGGGCTGGCTGCGCCCCTGCCCTGCACCACTCTTGAAAATCCCCGGCTGGCTTGATACCCCTATCTAGTTCTTCTTTCATCGTCTCGATTCCCCAGCCCTAGTATTCGAGGAGTAGATCATGGCCCAACCTGCTCAGCCCTCTGTCACTGCTAGCGATGCCAAAAAGGATGGCGCGACCTCGTCGCCCGCGCTCGACCCGCAGGAGCGCTTGGCAAACGCGCAGGCGATGGTCCGTCGCAACGTTTTCTGGGCGCTCGGGGCCGGTGTGCTGCCAACGCCGCTTCTGGACATCGCCGCCGTCACCGGCGTGCAGCTAAAGCAGATCAAGGGCCTCTCGGACGTCTACGGCCTGCAGTTCTCAGCGAACATCGCGAAGAAGATTATCTACAGCCTGCTTGGCTCGGTCGGCGTGGTCGGCGTCGGCACGGTGTTGGGTGCCAGCTTTGCCAAGTTCATCCCGGCCATCGGTACGACCCTGGGCATGGTCTCGGTCCCAGTGCTGACCGCTTCGTTTACGCACGCCATGGGGCAGGTCCTCATCCTGCACTTCGAAGCCGGTGGCACCCTACTCGACTTCGACGCAGTGGCCATGCGGACCTACTTCAAGCAGGAGTTCGAGAAGGCCAAAGAGACGGTCGCTCAACTTCGTACCAATGACGCTCCGAAGCCCGCCACCAAGACCGCGTAGCGACTGAGCCCACGATGGAGTTCGCTCCATTCTTTATCTACGTCCTGCCAGTGATCACCATTTTGGCCGTCGGCCTCTTGGGCTCGACGCGTCGGATTGGTTTTTGGCTGGCGCTCTTGGCCTCGATTCTGCTCACGCCAGTCGGGGGCTTTGTGCTGGCGCTCGTTCTCGGACCTAAGTCGGTCAAGCGGCCACCGCGCCGCGCCGGGCGGTCCTCGTGACCTCGGTTCAGGTCCCCCCCCCCGAGAGTGTCGTTGACGAGGCGCCACTCGATGATCGCCCATCCCTCCGCGAGCGCCTGTACCGCTGGCTGAATCAGCTGCAGTTCGTGCTGTACACCATCCTCGTCCTCGTCCTCCTCACGGTCGGCTTCCTCTGGAAGCGCATGTTCATCGTCATCCAGCCGGGCCATCGCGGTGTCATGTACCGCACGGTCTACGGTGGCACCGTGACTTCACGCACCTGGAGCGAAGGCCTGCATGTCATCCCCCCCTGGGATCGCATGGAGAGCTACGATCTTCGCCTGCAACAGAAGACGCTCGATTTCAGCGTGCTCAGCGACGAAGGTTTGAGCCTAGGGGTGCAGGTCGTGGTGCGCTACCGCCCCCACGAGGAGATGCTGGGCTTCCTGCAGAAAGACATCGGGCCGAACTACTTTGACAGCCTGATCCGCCCCGAGATCGAAGCGCACATCCGCCGCACCTTTGGTGGCCGACCTGCCCACGAGGTCTACGCCAGCGCACGAGATGTCATTCAGGAAGTCGGGCAGTTCCCCTTGATCGGGCGGGTCGACAAGAGCTCGGCCGCCGGAACGTCACAGCCCTACGTTTACGTACAGGAACTTAAACTCACCAGCCTTACCCTGCCCAAAGTCGTCGAAGACGCGATTGTGGAAAAGTACCGAGAAGAACAGCTCATGCTGGCCTATCGCTACAAGCTGGAGCGCGAAGAGAAGGAGGCGGATCGCAAGCGAACCGAGGCCGCCGGGATCCGCGACTTCAACCTGATCGCCGGCAAAGTGTCGCCCGATATGCTGCGCTGGCGCGGCATTGATGCGGCCCTCGATCTTGCCAAGTCGAACAACAGCAAGGTCATCATCATGGGCTCGGGCTCAGCCGGCCCGGCCACCGCGATGCAGCTAAACATCGGCGACGCTGCCGGCAACAATCCAGCCAGCAGCGAGACCGAGGCAGCCAGCGACAAGAAACCAACCGACCTCAAGCCGGCGACCGGCAAGACGCGGGCTCCCACCGCCGCACCAGCTGCTCCCACCCGCTAGCCGCGACGAGCCTGTCATGTCGCTCAAGCGCGATCGATGTCTGGACTGCGATGCGCCGGTCAGTGGCAGCTT
>DAORCZ010000792.1:0-4321 GCA_035345735.1 Pseudomonadota bacterium
GGCGACATGGGGAAGCGACGGACATAGGCCAGATCGGTCATCGCCTGAGATTCAATATGTTCAAAGGGCTCGCGCCGGTCGGAATGATATCGAATCATAATCAGGGCAGCCGTCAGTCGCACATTTCGGGCATCAACAGAGTCAGGTTGCAATTGTTGTAATTCTTGACTTACTTGAATCAGACGCTCATGTGTTGATATTGGCGATTTGCCAATATACAATTCAAGACTTAGTTGATTTAAATATAATTTCGCGGCGCCATGGAAATAGGCCGGATCACTTCGCGCCATCCGCAGGGCCGCCTGGTAGTGCTCCTGGGCTTTGTTCAGGGCAACAAGGGCCTGCGGGTGTTGGCCGCTGCGGCGATGCTGGGCCGATGCGGCGGCGTAGACATCGCCGATCAGCTTCTTGGCCTCGGACCGCCACGACTCGTTGGCGATGACCTGGGATGCTAGCTGCAGGGCGCCCGCGTGCTCGTCGCGGAGCAGGGCAAGCAGGGCGCGGTTCAGCAGCGACTCGCTGGCCTGCGCCGCCTGCCCGCTTTCAAGAAGCTGTCGCGCCGGGACCAGATACTGCTCGCGCAGCCGGGCCAGCCGCTCTTCGATCCAGTCGTCGCTGAGCCAGCCACTAAACTCGCCCTGCACCTGCTGGTAGCGCTCAACCAGAGCCCGGCCGAGAAGCTGCGCCAGTTCGGGACTGCCGTCGCCGGCGGCGCGCGCGGCCTGCAGGTGAGCAATCGCCGATTCGTAGTCGCGCAGCATCAAAAGCGATCGCCCGATGGCGTAGTGGGCCAGGGCCACCTCGCTGCGCGGCATGCTGGGAAGCTGCCGCTCGATCGCGGCGACCCGCGTGCGCACGATCGCCTCTTCTTGTCGCACGTCGTGCAGCGGCAGCGCGTAGGCCATGCGCAGGAACATGTCGTTTAGCTCGACCTCGCGTCCCAGCCACTGCGCTAGACGGGCTCGCCGATCGGCCTGGCGCTGCTCGCGGATTGACACCCCCAGAAGACCCGCGCCGCTGGCCAGCAGCAGAACGGAAATTCCCAGCGCGGCAAAGTGCCGTCGGGCAAAACGGCGGGCTCGCAGCAGCACCGACTCGCGGCGCGCGACGATCGGTTCACCGGCGAGGAAGCGACCCAGATCATCGGACAGCGCCTGGGCCGATGGATAGCGATGGCGTGCCTCTTTCTGCAGGCAGGTCATCACGATGGTCTCTAGATCCTGCGGGATGCTGGCGTGGGTCCGCCGCGGCGGCACAGCCTCTTCGTGCAGGGTGCGCCAGGCGATCAGCTGGGCATCGCCGACAAACGGCGGCGCCCCCGTGAGCAGCTCATACAGCACCACCCCCACGGCGTAGACATCGCTGCGGCGATCGATCTGCTGCCGATCTCCGCGAAGCTGCTCGGGCGACATATAGGCGGGCGTGCCCATCAGCGCCCCGCTTCCCGTCAGCTGCTCGGCTGCTTCCAAGTCGTGCGCCAGGCCAAAATCCAGCAGCACCGCGTGCCAGCCTTCGCCGTCGCTGCGCTGCGCCAGGATGTTCGATGACTTCACATCGCGGTGGATGATGCCCAGGCTATGCGCGGCTTGCAGGGCGTCGGCCACTTGCTTGATCAGCAGGACTTTTTCTTCCAGTCGCAGCGTGGTGCGCAGCGTCCGCAGCGAATCGCCGGGATGGTATTCCATCGCGATGTAAAGCTGGCCGTCCTGCTGTCCAACGTCATAGACCTGGCAGACGTGGGGATGCTTGATGCGTGCCTGCGCTCTCGCCTCGCGGAACAGCCGGCGCGTGCGCGTGTCGTCGGCGACATGTAGGAACTTCAGCGCGACCAGGCGACCGAGCTTGCGGTCCTGGGCCTTGTACACCTGCCCCATGCCTCCCTGGCCGATGAGGCACTCAATCTGATAGCGCTCGGGCGCGGTGGGCAGACTCGCCGACGCCGAAGCGTTCGCCGCCGGGGCTGAGCCATCGAGCGTACCTTCCTGGGTGACCCAGGCCGCACTCACGCGCTCTTGCACCGCCCGCACCTCGGCCAGCGTCAGCTTCTGCTGCGCTAAAAGCTCGCTCAGCAGTGCGGCGGCAGAAGGACCCGGCGTTGGGCTCGTTGGGGTTGGGCTCGTTGGGTTTTTTCGAGCAGCGCTGATTTGCGCCAGGACCTCGGCGGGCAGCAGGCCACGCTCCGCTGCGTATCGAAGAACCTCTAGGGCCAGAACCTCATCCGACACGAGGTCCGATGTTAGCATCCGCAGAACTACGACAACAGCCGGTTGCCCCGCGGCGGCCAAGCCCGCAAAAGGGCTCGCGATTCGCGCGCAAGGTTGCTGGCTCGCCAGTCGATGCGGAAGGGACGCGGCTGCTCGAACGCGGGATTTTGGGCCCCAGCCAGGAACAACTAGACTAGGTCGCCCGCTGAGCGCTGGTTCCAGCAGATCGCGGCGTGGGCAGACCGCGGGCCACGGGCGGGAAGGAACTGTCGCTGCTCATGTCCTTGCTGGCCTCGCTCTCTTTGCGCTGCTGCACTTCGTTCTTGAGGTTGATCAGGCGAGACAGAGTGTTCAGCCAGAACGGTGCCCCCAGCGAGAGCAGCACGCAGGTAAACAGCAGTCCCCCCAGCCAGCCCAGCCCATCCAGTATCAGCTGCCCCAGCGACGGGGGGTGGGGATCAGCGCAGAGCCCGCGATAGGCGCAGAGCCGCCTGACGATCCAGCTGTCCTTCCAGCCGAGGGACAGACCAGACTCGGAGAGCAGCGCCAAGGACTTCTGCATGTCGAGGAGCAGGGCCTTGTTATGGCTGGCTGGCAGCGATGCGTCCTCTGCCGGCGGCGGGGACTCTGGGGCGGCGAGGCGCGCGGCGACTGTCTGCAGGTCATCGATGCGACCGACGATGGCAGCGCGGGTGGTTGTGCTGCGGTGCAGATCCGAAAGCAGATGCACGCTGTCGATGTTGAACAGGACCACGGTGAATGCCGCGACCACAAACGTCAGCCGTCGGATCAGGGACTTGTAGCGCTGCGCCGCCGTGCCTTCGACCGTAGAAAACCAGCGTCCGACATAAGCTGCGAAGTTGGCGGTGGTGGCGTACTCCTTCGGGGCTTCGGCCGAGCCCCCCACCCAGGCCACCGGCAGAAAGAGGTTCGCGCCCGGAGTTTCGGCATGGGCGACGATCTCGCGGATGCGCGTCGGCGAGCGAATCGCCTCGACGACGGGGATGATCGGCGACAGATCATCAATGCTGCGGCTGCCTGCCTGACCGCGCTGGGCCGGCGGCGAATGCGCGGGGTTGGTCGCGATGTTGTAAGCCAGAGCCACCAGATCCTGCTCGTCGATGTAGTCGATCTGCCGCGCCAGGGCCGCCGGGTTGTCCTGATAGGCCAGCTTGGTGTCGCGAGCGTGCAACACCGGATCGCTGAGCACTTCGTTTACAAACGTCATCTCGCAGTCGCGGCAGGCTTGCTTCTCGGCGGCAGTTGCCTCGGGCTGATCGGCAGCGACGGCTTCGGCATCGTTATGGAACACGCGAAAGCCATGGATCAGGGAGCGCAGCATGTCGGCGAGTGTGGTGGCGCGATAGCGACCCAGGCCGGCAAGCCACTGCACTGCCGCACTGATGAACAGGCTGACTGCGAGCATCGCCGCTGAAAACGCAATCGCCGTCTCTAGCAGAGCGAACATCTAAGCCTCCTATAGGGTCTTTAGGTACTCGATGAGATCGGCTTGTTCCTCCGTGGGGACCGAGTACGGGTGGCCGGCGTTGCTGTTGCCGGGGATCGGCTGGCCACGCTCATCGACCGTGCGATACAGGAACAGAGTGCGGCCCGCCTCTTGCGGCTGCTCGGCCCGCCATCCCAGCCGCGCGGTGTCGTAGTGGCGGCTGCCGCGATAAAAGGTCTTCGGACGCTCGGGCGGCGGCTGCAGCAGGGCGGCGAGGCTCGGCACCGAGCCATTGTGCAGGTACGGGGCCCGGGCCCAGATTCCGTCGAGCGGTCCCGCCAGATAGGCGCCGGTCGAGCGAAAGGCATCCTTGCGCCAAAGGGCCCGTCGCTCGCCGAAGTCATTGAGCGCCGCCGCCGCCCCGGGAGCGAAGGCCTTCAGTCGCTCGGGGTCGGTACCCACCTTGGGATCGACCTGCATGTAGCGGCTGTTTGCCACTTCGGTCACGCGGTTGCTGATGCGGTCATAAAGTCCGTGGCAGGCCGCGCAGTGGGTGCGAAACGCCAGCAGTCCACGCGCCACACGGGCGGGTTCCGGCGGGTCAAACGGGTATGCCGGCGAGGGCAGCCCATCCAGCCACTCGCCCACCGCCAGCACCTGCCCCTTGGGG
>DAORCZ010000793.1:0-4307 GCA_035345735.1 Pseudomonadota bacterium
CTCATAGGTCCCAAAGCCCCCGTCGTCGTTTTGTCGCGACAGCAGGAAGCGCACCGCCGCCTGGCAGCGCTCGGGCGACAGCGGCTGCGGGATGTGCGGCGCGAATTCGTCTTCGGCCTGCAGCAGCGCGACCAGTGCCTCGGCGGTGCAGTCCGACACCGGCCAGCGGTGCCGACCATCGGAAAAACACCAGCCCCCGCGCAGGCGATCTCGGCCACCCCGTAGGTGCTCTTCTGACGGCAGATCGTCCATCAGTTGCAGTGAGATTAAGTACTTGTGGGCGGCCGTCACGGCGGGGGGCAGGGAAGACGCGGAGGCCACCTCTGCTCGCTCGCCGGGGTGTCCTTGCGTGGCGCACAGCGCCTGCAGCGCAAAGGCGGTGTCCCAGGTCTGGCTGCGCGCACCGGCGAAGCGCAGACCTTCGTTGTCATCGCAGAACGCCCAGGCGCGTTGGGCTGCCAGGCTGGGCTCTAGCTCGCGGTGATGCGGGCTGTGCGCATAAAGCGCCAGACAGTTGAGCAGGCTGTTCACCGGCGAGATGCCCTGATATCGACTGTTGCGCTGCTCGCTAAGGATGCCGTCGAAGCAGCGGTTCAGCGCGGCGCGGCGCAGCAGGCGCGAGGGCCGCGCCTCGTAGCGATAGAGCAAGTCGTAGGTCGCACGCAGCGCAGCACTGGGGGCGACAAACAGATCGCTCTTGGCGATGTCGTGGCGGTGCGCGGCGAAGTCGATCCCCGCGAACTCTTCGGCCGGCCGATCGTAAAGCTCGGCGCGCAGCGCGGAGGTGATCGGCCCCAGATCCCCGACGAAGCGTCGCCCGTACAGATAGGCGATGCCCATGTAGATGTAGCGAGTGTGGCAGTAGAAGTTCCACGGCGAAAACGGCACCTGCGACGGCAGCAGGAACACTTCCGGCGGGAAGGGGTTCACGCCGGCGTAGTCGTAAAGCCCGCAGAGCGAAAGCCAGAACTTGCCCCAGGTCGGGATGTGCAGCACGCCGCCGGGCTGCGCATGCAGGAAGCGACGCGCATCGGCGCACAGCGGATCATCCGCCGCGACACCAAGCAGGCGCAGCGCGACATACGCGAGGGTGGTGAAGTAGACGTAGGGCGGCGACTCGCGGTGCATGCCCCAGCCCCCCTCGGGCGTGCGGGCCGAGCGGTAGTGCTGGATCATCTGTGCGCGGGTCGTTGCATCCAGGCTGCGACCGCCGGTGATGATCTGCTGCACGATGACGTGCTGCGACAGGATCATCGTGTTCCACACCATCTCGCCTTCCCAGCCGCCGGCTGCCGTCTGCAGCGACAGCAGGTGACGCAGGGCTGGGCCCAGGCCCGAGCCAGAGCCCACTGTCATCAGGGGCTCGTGGGTCGAGCGTGCGGTGGGCTCGCTGTCGGTCATGATCGAGTTCATTGCACGACTCCCAGCGAGGGCTTGGCGACGACGTTGCGCGTCGCCAGATACTCTTCCCACTTGCGGATGGTGAGCTGCTGAAACAGCGACACCACCGGGCTGAATTCAGCGACGGGAAGATCGCTGTAGCGGTTGTAGCCCTCCTGCTCTAGCTCGACGGCCCAGGCGTCCTGATCGATGACCGGCTGGACGAACATGCGCTTGGCCACCTTCAGCACGCCATCCAGCAGCCAGGGCGGCATGGTCAGCGGCAGAAACGGCAGCTTCAGCGACTTGAAGTAGAAGATGAAGAAGCCGTGCGTGGTCTGCTCATCTTGCGGCAAAAGGAAGCAGTACGACTTGATCTTGTCGTCGGTGTTCGACCACTGGAAGGGATACTCGAAGCACAGATCCATGTGGTTGGCGTTGACCTTCTTTTCATCGACGAAGCGACGGAAGATGCGGCCGGCCCCGACCTTGGTGTTGTAGCTGACATCGACGCGATCGCCGACGGCCTCGTAGTGCGTCAGCTTGGGATCCCAGAACGGTCGGTGATCGCGGTGCAGATAGCCGTGCGTGAAGTCGCAGATGTTCTCCATCAGCATGGTGTGGTGGGCTTTCCACACACCGTCGAGGAGGATGACGCCCCAGCGATCGCGGCCTTCTAGCTCGGGGATCTCGGGCAGCTTGCGCTGACTGGCCAGCGCGGGATCGCCGGGGAAGACCCAGATGTGACCGTAGCGCTCCTGCACTGGGAACGAGGGCACGCCGAGCTTGGGAAACGGCTTGCCGAAGAGCTCGTGCGGGATGGCTGTGACCTTGCCGTCGCAGTCGTATTCCCAGCCGTGGTACTGGCAGACGAGGTTGCAGCCCTTGACCTCGCCCTGCGAGAGCTTCAGCTGACGATGGGCGCAGCGATCTTCCAGCGCCCGCACCGTGCCGGCGGCATCGCGATACACCGCGATCGGTCGGCCCCAGAAGCGCGTCCCCATCACCTGGCCGCGCTTCAAGTTGCGCGAGTGCGCGACGGGGTACCAGTAGTCGGGGTGTAGCCCGGCGGCCCGCGCTTTCTGGCGACGATTGCGTGCCTCAAGGAAGCCCGGCGGCGGGTTGGGAGTCAGCGCGTTTTCATAGCGGAAGGCAGCCATGGAGTGTCCTAGCTTTCGGAGGTAGCGGAGGTGGCGGGAGTGGGGGCGGCCGTCGCGGCTGGCGATGCCGAGGGTTCACTGTGCGCGACGGGGCACCCGCCCGGGGCCGGGGCTGAGCCGGCCGTCGGCGCGCCCGCTTTTGCATCCATCGCCGCCCAGGTCACACCGCGGCTCGGCACGCTGGTGATGACGCGGCTCTTGCGGCGGCGGTAGCGCACCAGGCAGGGGTGCTTCGGCCCGACGACCATGTTGGTCATGTTGGGCAGCGGATTGCCGTCGACCAGCGACAGCTCGAAGTTGCGCAGGATGTAGTTCATCAGCACCCGCACCTGCAGGAAGCCGAACGACATGCCGACGCAGCGATGCTTGCCGCCGCCAAAAGTAATCAGGCTGTAGTTGACGCGGCGGTGTTCCTCGCGCGGGGGCGCGAAGCGGTCGGGATCAAAGCGCTCGGGATCGTGCCAGACCTCGGGTAAACGATGCGACAGCCACGGTGAGGTCATGGCGATCCAGCCCGCCGGAATCGTCCACTTGCCGTAGGAATAGTCGCGCATCACCTTGCGCGCCAGCAGGAAGAACGGCGGGTGCATGCGCTCGGTCTCAAGCGCCAGGCGCTCTAGCACCGGCATCGCCTTGATGTCGTCCATCGTCACGCTGTCGCGTTCGCCGAGCACGCGCTCTTGTTCGCGCAAGAGCGGCGGCAGGACATAGGGATTGCGCAGCGCTTCGATGACGCCCCAGGCCGAAAGCGCAGCGCTGGTGTGCTGGCCCCCGAACAGCGCCGCCAGCACCAGACCGGTGATTTCTTCGTCGCTGAGCGCGCGGCCATCCTTGTAGCGGGCTTCGAGCAGGCTCTGCACGAAGTCTTCTTCCACCACGCCCTGCTCACGCCGCTGCTGGGTCACGCGGGCGAACAGCTTGCTGACTTCGATGCGCGCCTTGTCGCGCTTGCGAAGCTGTGGCAGCGGGGCATTGGGGGCGAGGAACGAGATGACGTTCAGGCTCTCTTCCAGCGTGTGATAAAGCGCCGCGAACTCGGTGGTCATGTGATCGCGGAAGTACTTGCCCAGCAGGCAGCGACCGGCCATGAACACCGTCAGCTCGTTGGTGGTGGTGTAGATGTCGGCGGTGCCTTCGTCGCCCCAGGCGGTGAAGTAGCGATCGAGCTCTTCGTGGAAGAACTGCACGTAGCGCCGCAGCCGCGCTTCGCGCAGGGCAGGGTGCAGGAAGGTCAGCTGTTCGCTCATCAGCTCGGGCTGGACGTCGTAGGCGACGCCGCGGCCGAACACCGGCACGGTGAACTGATAGACCTCGCGCTGGCTGAGCTGATCGTCGGGCGCGCGGAAGTACGCCTCGTTGGCGGCGGGCCCCGAAAACATCGCCGCCATCTGCGTTGCCAGCTTCAGCGAAAAGACATCCCCGTGCTGCCGTCGTCCGGCGAGCAGAAGATCAAACGGCCGCAGTCCTAGCTGCAGCGCATGCCCCAGCACGGGCACGTACACCACGCCTTTGCGCAGAAGCGGTGGCGTGTTCGGGGTGTACGCAGGATTGATCTGGTTCATCTGGGCTCTCTTCTTTTTGGGGTCTGTGGCGCCGCCGTCGCGTCGGTGACGCGGCGGGTTGATGCGTAAATGGGCTGTGTCGCCTTGGACGTGGCGTCTAGGCAGCGCGGCGGATGCTGCCGCGGCGCAGGTGGAACTCATAGGCCTGCTCGCAGGCGGTGCGCAGGCTGCCGGGCTGATAGCCAAGCTCGCTCTTGGCTTTGTG
>DAORCZ010000794.1:0-1980 GCA_035345735.1 Pseudomonadota bacterium
CGATGGCAGCGCCGGCGACGTCGAGGTGCTGCTCGAGGACTGCGCGGGCGAGGGGGGAGGGCGAGGGGGCTTATGAGCTAGCGGCTGGCTTGTCCGGGTCCGCGGGGGCGGCCGCCGAGTTGCCGGCGCCATCAGCGGGAGCGTCCGTCGCGGGGCTGCCCTCGGCACTCGGCGAGGCCGGAGCCGGGTTGGTGCTCTGGTTCTTGACGGCATCACTGAGGGCCGTCGCGAAGCCGCCCAGCGCCTTTTCCAGATCGCCGGCTAGACGCTCCAGGCGGGTCCGCAGCACGCCCCAGCCTTCTTCGCCAACATCGCGTAGCTCGTGCAGGCGGCCGAAGGCATCGGGGTACTGCTCTTTGACCGTGGCGATTTCCTTTTCGATCACCGCACGGGCCTGCGCCGTGGCCTGCGCCAGATCCGCGGCCAGCTTGCTCTGCATGGCATCGACCTGTTCACCCAGGCCGCTGAACTGCTCGCGCAGCTTGCGCCGTAGCTCATCCAGATTGGCCGAGGGCAGATTGGCGCTGGGCGGGCTGGTGCCGGCCTCTGCCTGGGTCGGGCTCTGGTCTGCGGCCGGGGGGGGAGTTGGGGATTCCGCTTCACTCATCGTATCTGCTCCTGCTTGTTGCTTTTGCGGGCAGTCTCATCTTGCCACAAGCCCCCAGGTCCGGCGTGCGGCCGGCGCACTTCCCTCTTTCCGTCGGCAATAAGATCGTCTACAGCTCAATGTCATGAGCATGCAGTCCACGATCGAGGCCAAGCTGCGGGGCGCACTTGCCCCCGTGCACTTGGAAGTCATCAACGAGAGCCACAACCACAGCGGTCCGCCAAACGCCGAGTCGCACTTCAAGGTCATCGTCGTCTCCGAGCAGTTCGTCGGTCGCTCGCTGATCGAGCAGCAGCGCCTGGTCAACGCCGCGCTGGCCGAAGAGCTCAAGGGCGCCGTGCACGCGCTGAGCATGAAGACGCTGACCCCCGAGCGATGGCAGGCCGCGGGCGGGCAGGTCAAGCACGAGACCCCGCTCTGCCACGGCGGCTCGAAGCACTAGCGGATACTTCGGCAAAGCGCGCGGGGGCGGCGTTCGCCGGTTCCATTGGCCGGTGTCGATTCGTTAGACTGGGCCTCCCATGGCCAAGGCGAATGAGAACGCATCGACTCAGCCGGCAATCGCCCTCGACGAGGTGCGTCGCACGGCAGAGCTGGCGCGGCTAGATCTAACCCCCGACGAGCTCCTGCGCACGACCGCTGAGCTGGCGCGCATCCTCGACTACGCCAGCGTCCTGCAGGCGGTTGATGTTGCGGGCATCGAGCCCACCGTCCACGCTGTGCCGCTCGACAGTCCGCTGCGACCGGATGCGGTGGCCGGACACAGCGACTTGGAAGCGGCTCTGTCGGCGGCACCGGCTCGCCAGGATCGCTACTTCGTCGTGCCGGCCATCTTTGAATCGGGCGACGGCGATGACGCGGGCGAGGGGGCTTGAGATGACGACCTCTTCTCATCCCGCGGCTTCGCTCCTGCCAGCGCTGTCGGAGCTTTCTGGTCCGGCGTCGGCTGGGCTCGCAGGCCTTGTCGCCGCGGTGCAGGGACGCCAGGTCTCGGCGCGGGAGATCACGCAGGCGTATCTGTCGCGAATCGCCGCGCTCGATCCCGATCTGGGCTGCTTTCTGCACGTGGCGCGAGCCGGATCACCTGCGGCGCAAGCTGCTGGATTGGACGATCCGCTACGCGATGCCCTGGCTCAGGCTGCGGCCGTCGATGCGCGGATCGCCGCTGGCGAGGGCGCGTCGCTGCCGCTGGCTGGCGTGCCGGTCGGGCTGAAGGACGCGATCTGCGCGGCGGGCCTGCCCACGACCGCGGGATCGCGCATCCTGGCCGGCTGGGTGTCGCCCTACGACGCGACGGTGGTGGCTCGCCTGCGGCAGGCCGGCGCGATCATCGTCGGCAAGCTGAACATGGACGAGTTCGCGATGGGCAGCTC
>DAORCZ010000794.1:2080-4306 GCA_035345735.1 Pseudomonadota bacterium
CCGGCGCGATCATCGTCGGCAAGCTGAACATGGACGAGTTCGCGATGGGCAGCTCGAACGAGAACTCGGCCTTTTTTCCCTGCCGCAATCCCTGGGATCGATCGCGGGTGCCGGGCGGCAGCTCAGGCGGGTCAGCAGCGGCCGTCGCGGCGGATCTTCTGCCCTTGGCCCTGGGTAGCGACACCGGGGGCTCGATCCGCCAGCCGGCCGCGCTGTGCGGTGTAGTCGGGCTGAAGCCGACGTATGGTCGCGTCTCGCGCTATGGCCTGATCGCTTTTGCCAGCTCGCTGGATCAGATCGGACCGCTGGCACGCAGCGTCGAGGATGTGGGCCGGGCGCTCGCGGTCATCGGCGGCCCCGATCCCCACGACGCGACCAGCCTGGCGATCGCTCAGCCCGACTATCTAAAGACGCTGTCCGCGGTATCGCCGGCCAGCCTGCGCGGCCTGCGCATCGGTCTGCCGCAGGAATACTTCGCGGCCGGCAGCTCGATCGATGGTCAGGGCGGACTCGATCCGCGCATCGCGGCGGCCGTGCAGCAGGCCCTGAAGCAGTTCCAAGATCAGGGGGCCGAGCTCGTCGAAGTCTCGCTGCCGCACACGCCGTACGCCATCGCCGCCTATTACTTCATCGCCACCGCCGAGGCCTCATCGAACCTGGCCCGCTACGACGGCGTGCGCTACGGCCTGCGCGAGCCCGCCGCGAGCCCCCGCGAGGCCGTGCGCGCCGGTCGCAGCGCCCTCGCTGACATGTACTGCCGAACGCGCGCCGCTGGCTTCGGGGCCGAGGTCAAGCGCCGCATCCTGCTTGGCACCTATGTCCTGCGCTCGGGCTACTACGATGCGTACTACCGTCGCGCCAGTCAGGTGCGGACCCTCATCCGCCGCGACTTTCAGGCCGCCTTTGCCCGCTGCGACCTGATCTGCACCCCGACCTCGCCGCTCCTCGCATTCCGAATGGGCGAGCGCAGCGATCCGCTGTCCATGTATCTCGCCGACATCTACACCATCTCGTGCAACCTGGCTGGGCTGCCGGGGCTGTCTTTGCCCTGCGGCTTTGCGGCGCCGACGGACGGTGGGCCCGAGCTACCGATTGGGCTGCAGCTTCTGGGACCGGCGCTCGCCGAAGATCGACTGCTTGTGGCCGGCGCCGCCTATCAGCGGCTGACCGACTGGCACCGTCGCCTGCCGCCGCTCTTGCCGGCCAGCGCCGCTGGGGGAGGGGCCGTCTGATGAGCGACTTCGAAGCCGTCATTGGTCTTGAGTGCCACGTCCAGCTCGACACCGCGAGCAAGCTGTTTACCGGCGCCGCCACCGCGTTTTTGGCCGAGCCCAACCAGCACATCGATCCTTTGACCCTGGGCCTGCCCGGCACGCTACCCGTGCCCAATCGCCGCGCCGTCGAATACGCGCTGCGCATGGGCCTGGCCTGCGGCTGCCACATCCGGCAAAAGAGCGAGTTCGCGCGCAAGCACTACTTCTATCCCGACCTGCCCAAGGGCTATCAGATCAGCCAGTACGACGCGCCGATCTGCGAAGGCGGCTCGGTCCCCTATTTCCTCGACGGAGAACTGCACCACCTGCGGCTTATCCGGATCCACTTGGAAGAGGATGCGGGAAAAAACGTACACGTCACGGCCGGGGGTCAGCCGGCCCGCTCGCATGCCGGCGAGCCGGTGTCGCTGCTCGACTACAACCGGGCGGGTGTGCCGCTGATCGAGATCGTCTCGCAGCCCGATCTGCGCTCGGCAGCGGCGGCGGCCGAGTACCTGCGGGCGATTCGGCGCTTGGTGCGTTACCTGCGCATCTCCGACGGCAACATGGACGAGGGCTCGCTGCGCTGCGATGCCAACGTGTCGATCCGGCCGCGCGGCAGCGAGGGCCTGGGCACCAAGGTCGAGATCAAGAACATCAACTCGTTCCGCTTCGTCGAAAAAGCCATCGAGCACGAGATCGCGCGGCAGATCGACGTCGTGACCCGCGGCGGCAGCGTGCGGGCCGAGACGCGGGGCTGGGATGGCGAGCGCGGCACCAGCCGCAGCCAGCGCAGCAAAGAAGACGCGCACGACTATCGCTATTTCCCCGATCCCGATTTGCCGCCGCTGGCCATCGATCCCGCCTGGCTCGCCGAGGTCCAGGCGGCGCTGCCCGAGCTTCCGCTGGCCCGCCAGCAGCGCTACGTCACCGCGCTGGGGCTGCCGCTGCAGGATGCGCAGCTTTTGATCAG
>DAORCZ010000795.1:0-4301 GCA_035345735.1 Pseudomonadota bacterium
CGGCGCAGCGCCGTCGCCAGATCGCCCTCCTGCGCCTGCAGCAGGGCCAGCGCCAGGGCCAGCGCGGGATCGCGCTGCTCCAGCGGCAGGGAAGGGGGCACAAGCCCTCGTCCGCCGCCCGCTGGGTCGGGCTTGGGATGCAGATAGAGCTCCTCGGCCCGTCGCAGGAGGAGCCCGGCGGCGACCAAGCGACCGCGCTCTAGCTCCAGCTGGCCGAGCAGGCTGGGCGCTTCGTAGTCGTCGGGCAAGAGCGCGGCGGCATCGCTCAACTTCTGCACGGTGTCGGTGATCGTCGTGGCGGCGGCGGCGGGCGAGGTGAAGCGTAAGCTGGCCAGGCCCCGGCGAGCTTGCCCAAGCAGGCGATCGTAGCGCACGCGCGGCGGCTCATTGCTCTCGCCTCCGTCGGTATCGGCAGCGGGAGCACAGCCCCACAGACTGTCGCGGCAGCCACCCGTTCGCGAGGCTTGTACGCGGGCCGTGGCAGGCTCCGCCGTGATTGTGATCAGGCCCGCTGCGACGGCAGCCGCAAACCCCAGCCAGCCAGTCCAAGAGCGGCGAGACATCGTCCCCTACGGCCCAGTCGAAAAGCGCATGGGCAGCGCTAGTTCGTCGGCATCGACGTTATCGGGATCCGCGGGTGAGAAGCGCCAGCGCTGCACCGCCCCCTGCACGCAGGTCAAAAGGCCGCGCGCCTCAGCCCCCGCTGTGCTGTCTTCGGTGCGGGCGGGTAGCTCACCGTTTGCGTCGCTGATCCCCAGGGTGCTCTCCAGCGGCTGCACCAGGACCACAGCCCCGTTGCGATCGAGCATCATGCCCAGCAGCAGATCGCCGCGCAGGCGCGGGGTGCGCTGCAGTGCACGGGCGTAACACTGGCGTAGCTCAAAGACGCGATCGCGGGTCACGCGCCCAATCTCGGCCTCGCTGCGGTGCTTGCGGGGCAGGCCACCACTTGCGATCTCGGCGGGAAACTGCGGCGGGGCCAGCAGCACCTGGGCCCGCAAGAGCTCACTTAGGGCCAGGCCCTTCTGGTTCTTCAGATCCTCGATGTGGCTGCGGGCTCGTCCGGCGTAGCGACTGGCCGGAATCTCGTCGAGAAACTTGCGAAACGAGCGCAGCGCATCCTCGCGATTATCGACCGCCTCATAGATCAGCCCCCAGTAATAGTGGCGATCGGCGTCGGGAACGAAGAACACCTCGTCGCTTTGAAACAGGCGCAGGCCGGGATCGGCGGCCAGGGCGCGCGCCACGGCCTCGCGACTCTTCTGCCCCTGACCGTCGCGATCGTAGGCGATGGCCAGGCCCAGCGCGTGCAGCGGGGCTTGATCACTGCGGTCGATCGACTCGGCCAGGGCATAGCGGGCGATCGCTTCGTCCAGCCGACCCATCGCCATCAGCGCTTCGGCCGAGTTGCCGAGGATCATCGCCTCTTGATGGCGACGCGAAAGCTGGGCTAGCTCGGGCTCGCCAGGCAGGCGGCGCATCGCGCGATCGTACTCGCGGACGGCGTCGGAAAAGCGCTGCAGGTGGGAATAGACGACGCCCAGGATGCTGGCGATCTCGCAGTCGTAGGCGTGGCTGCGATCGTCGCTGCGGGCCCGCAGAAGCTCGACCTCGGCCTGCTTCAGCGCGGCGTCACCCAGCTCGGTGTGGGCCAGCCAGCTCCCCAGCAGCACGCGGGTCTCGACGTGTCGCTCGTGAAGCTGAAGCGCGCGGGTCAAAAGGACGATGGCGCGCTGCAGGAGCGTGACCCGCTCGGGGCTCTCCCGCTTGCGGATGCGCAGGGCTGAAGCGTGCAGATCGCGGGCCTCTTGCACGATGCTCTCGAAGCGCTCGCTGGTGTGCAGCGCCGAGGCCGAGCCGGGAAGCTGCACCCCGACAGAGCTAGCCTGCGCGGCACTCTCCGAAAAGCCCACGAACAGGCTCAGGGCCCAGACTCCCAGGGCACGTATCGTGGTCGCCGCGCACATGCCCCCCATTATGCACCGCTCTAGCTGTCGCTGTCGGGGTTGCCGGAATCGTATTCGGGGACGGGGGTATCGCGATCCGGGCCGGCGGGGGCCAGGCGTCGCACGGCGCGCTCGACGACGCGGGTGGCTTCGCGGTTCTGCTCGCTGCGCGGCACGCGAGCGGCGGCCACGGCCAGCGCCTGATGCGAGATCAGCGGTCCGATATGCGCCGCGATCTCTTTGCGCTGCGGCAGCACACTGCCCCGCGGCATGGCTTCGTAGGTGCCAGCCAGGTACATCGGCAGGACGTCGATCTTGTGGTGCAGCGCCAGGTAACCAATCGAGGGCTTAAACGGCTGCATGATGCCGGTCGGGCTGCGCGTTCCCTCGGGGAAGATGAGCAGGATGTGACCCTGTTCGATGACGCGGGCGGCGATGCGCAGCGATTCGCGCAGGCTGCCGTGGCGCTCCATCGGCACCAGGCTGGTGAAGTTTTCGAAGTAGACGCGCTTGAGCGGATCGTCGAAGAAGTAGTCCTTGGCGGCCAGCGCCACCAGCCGTTCGCCCCAGTCGCCGAGCGCGTGCTTGACCAGCCCCATATCCAGGTGGCTGGCGTGGTTGGCGACGACGACGAAGCGGCTGGCCGGCGGCAGGTAGGCCTGCCCAGTGACGCGGGTGTGGAACAGGCGCTCGTAAAGCGCGCGCTGCCCGGCGTTGAGGCCGCGATTGCCGAGGTTAACCAGCCAGTCGGGCAGATAGATGCGATCGCTCGTGCTCTCGACAATGACGGCCGAACGACGTCGTCGCTTGTCGTCGCCTCGCGTCGTCTTTTCGGGGGCGGCGCTGCGCGCCCGGCGACCCCAGATGCCCACCTGCTTGCGCAGATCGCCGACGCTGGAAAGTCCCGCTAGATCGACCTGATCCGGCAGGTTGACGGCGGCGGCTTCCAGACCCGCAGCCAGCTCGGCAAACGACAGCGAGTCCAGACCCAGCTCTTGCAGCGTCACCGCATCGCTGATCTCGCCCGCGCCGCGGCCGGTAATGCTGGCGAGCAGGCTGACCAGCCAGTCGCTCGACGTCGAACCCGAGCTCCCCGACGGGGCTGCGGTCTGGGCTCCGGCCTGCCTTCGCACGCGCTCGAGCCGGCGGATCTCTTCCACCACCAGCTTGCGCTTGACCTTGCGGGTGCTGGTCTTGGGCAGCTCGATGTCGGTGAAGTGCAGGATCTTCACGCGCTTGGGCACCGGCAGCTTGGCCGAGACCTCGCGGAAGTGCTCGCGCAGGCGGTCGCGTACACCCTCGCGACCAAGGCCGCTGGCGTCGCTGTGGTCGTAGGCGGGCACCACCAAGCAGGCCACCGTCTCGCCCTTGTCGCCCGAGGTCTCAAAGGTCTCGGCGCTGCCTTCATCGGTCTTCAGGCTCGACTCAGCGAGGCCGACGATCGACAGCTCTTTGATCAGCGTCGATTCGCGATAGCGATCTTCGAGCTCGTCGGGATAGACGTTTTCGCCGTTGAGACCGATGATCACTTCCTTCTTGCGTCCGACGATAAAGACGTTGCCCTTGTCGTCGATGCGGCCCAGGTCGCCAGTGTGCAGGAAACCGTTTTTGATCGTCTCTGCGGTGGCCTGCGGGTCGTTGTAATAGCCGAGCATGACGTTCGGACCCGAGGCGATGATCTCGCCGACGCCGTTCTGATCCGGCTCGTGAATCTTGACGGCGATTCCCGACAGCGCTTCGCCGACGCTGCCCAGCACCAGCTTCTGACCGGGGCGGGTGACGGTCAGCACCGGGGCCGACTCGGTCATGCCGTAGCCTTCGTACAGGTTGAAGCCCAGGCCGCGGAACTGCCCCATGGTCTCGACGGGAAGCGCCGACCCGCCCGAGATCATCAGGCGCAGCTTGCCGCCGAAGCGACGGTGCACAGGGTAGAAAATGGCGCGCGCCAGCCCGGGGTCGAAGCCCAAGAGCTTCTGCGTGCGCTCACGCAGCCAGCGCGTGGCATCGAGCAGGCGATCGAGAAGGCGCAGCACCCACGGCGACAGGCTCTCGGGCAGGCGGTCGCTGAGCTGACGCGTGATGCGGCGATACAGCGCCTGATACAGCGCCGGCACACCGACCATGCCGGTCACATGCGCGTCCTCGAAGGCATCGCCCAGGGTGTCGGCGTTGACCTCGGGCAGATAGGTGATCTGCGCCCCACGCATCAGCGGCATCAGCATGCCGGCGGCGAATTCAAAGGTGTGATGCAGCGGCAGCACCGACAGCAGGCCGTCGTGCTTATCCAGGTCGAACACCGTCGCCAGCTTGCTGAGCAGCGTCGTGAAGTTGCGGTGCGACAGCATGACGCCCTTG
>DAORCZ010000796.1:0-4301 GCA_035345735.1 Pseudomonadota bacterium
TTCGAGTTCCGCTGGCGCGATCAGTTCCACCTCGCCCTCGACCCCGACACCGCCATCGCCTATCACGACGAGACGCTGCCCGCCGAGCCGGCCAAGACGGCGCACTTCTGCTCGATGTGCGGGCCGAAGTTCTGCTCGATGAAGATCACGCAGGACGTCCGCGACTACGCCGAAAAAGTCGGCGAGGGCACACAGGCCGAAGACGGCACGCTCGAAGTGACGCGCGGCCTGCAAGAGAAGGCCAGCGAGTTCCGCCGCCGCGGCCTGCAGCTTTACAGCGAGTAGCGTCGGCTAAGGCGTCGCGGTCGCCACCGTCAGTCGGTAGGGCCCGACGTAGCCGGATGGGCTGCTGATGGCGGCGCAGGCACTGGCGCCCGCGGCAAGGCTCGCTTCCTGTTGCACCGGCCGCGCCGGAGCGAGCGCCGCCTTGCAGTCGCCGCCGAACAGCGTCACGGCGAGTGGCAGCCCCGTCGCTCCGCCCAGGCCCTGCCCCGGCCGCGTCGCCTTGACGTAGATCCGCAGCGCCGCCGGAGCCACCAGCCGCAGGTAGTCGACATCGCCGGCCGTATCGATCGCGCCGTCCTCCGCGACATAGGCCTGGTCGAGCACCAAGGTCGCAAGCGGCGTGCTTGGCGTGTCGGATGGACGGCTCTCGACGGCGCTTACGCGGCGGGCAGGCTGCAGCGACAGCGTCAGGTCGTAGGCGTAGTCGGCGCCCCCGCCCAGGCTGGCGGCAAAGACGGCCAGGAAGCGATCACCGGCTGCGGGCAACCACGCCAGCGCCGCTTGGCTGCCCGTAGTTCCACTGGGGGCGGCGAGCGAGGCATACCAGAAATCTCCGTCGGAAAAACGCCCCGAAGCGGGAGCCACGGCGCCCGCCAGCGCAAAGCCAAGCAGAGATCCGGATGTCGCGAAACGCAGTACGGCAATCTGCGCATCGGCTGGGCTGGTGAAGCGGTACAGGTTGCTGGCGCGTGGGCTCGGCAGAGTCGCAGCACGCAGAGGCGTCCCGGGAAGCACAGGCGTCGCCGCGCGGGGCACGACCACCGGCGGATGCGCCGCGTCGGCAGGCAGGGTGTAAAGCGTCGTCCCGGCTGGGCGCGGGTGCAAAAGAGCCAGGCTCAGAGACAGCGGACCGGCGGGCGCCAAGGCATCGACGAGTCCCGTCGCATTCAGCCGCGTACTGCCCGACAGCGACGAAATCCACAGCGCGCGCAGGTCGCCGCGCAGGCTTGGCTCGCCGAAAAACGGCTGTTCGCGATCGAGCGGACGCAGCCCGATGTCGAACAAGCCACCGCTGCTCACAACTGGGCTCGTGGCCACGGGATCGACGAACAGTCCGCGGGTCGGCGCCGGCGGGCGCACGCTCGCCAGGGACGCGACCTGACTTGCGGTCCCGGGCTCACCCTGGCCGCAGCCGGCGGCAATGGCCACGAGCACCAGCCCGAACCGCGACAGCCCACCGCGTGCAACACCGCCGGCACACATCGAACGAAAATCTCGCAAGAGGTTCATGACGGCTGACTACCAGGTCACGGCGGCTAGGGCGTCGATGCGGCCATAGCCGAAGGTGGGATTGGGCACGAAGTCGCTCGACATGCCGCCGCAGATCTCGGTGGCGCGCAGGCCGATGCTGGGCACGGCCGAAGCGCGCAGGATCGCCTTGGTCGCCTCGATCTGTCGCTTAAGCCCCGGTCGCGCCGACCACAACAGCGCCACCACACCGACGACGTGCGGTCCCGCCATCGAGGTCCCCGAGAAGCTGGCGAAGCGCCCGCCGGGAATCGACGAGCGGACGCGCACCCCCGGAGCGACGACATCGGGCTTGAGCCGCCCCGAGCCATCCACCGTCACCAGCCCGCGACTGGAAAAGCGCGCCAGCTGACCGGCGCTGTCGTAGGCCCCCGTGGCGAACGCTTCGGGCAGGATGGCGGGGGCGTCGTTCACGGTGCTGCAGCCCGGCCCGGCATTGCCGGCCGAGGCCTCGACGAAGATGCCGGCGGCTTGCGTGTTGGCGACGACCAGAGCCAGCGCACCCGGAGCACAGCCTTCCGAGCGCGGACAGCCCCAGCTGTTGTTGATGACGTGCGGACGGCGATCCGGGTCGGGGTTCTTGTCGCGTGAGTCCGTCGGCGCGATGAAGAACTGGAAGCACTCGGTGTAGCGCTCGGGCGTGCCGAAGCCGCGCTCCATGTTACGGCAGGCGATGTAGCGCGCGCCGGGGGCAACGCCGATCTGGTTACCCGCCCCGTCATCCCCGACGATGGTGCCGGCGGTGTGGGTGCCGTGACTGCCGTCATCACAGGGCGCCGGCGCATCGCTGCCGCAGGGGTTCCCGCTTATGCCGTGGATGGCGTCGTGCCAGCTGTAGTCGTGCACCACGCCACCGCCCGCTAGCGTCCCGCGATAGTGCGGCCGCAGCGCCGGGTGCGTGAAGTCGTTGCCGGTGTCCGCATCGGCGACCACGATGCCCTCGCCGGTGTAGCCCTGGGCCCAGACCTCGGGCGCGCGAACTGCGGCCACGCCCCACTCGACGACGCCGGTCAGGCCCGGACGGACCGGACCCAGCGCGGTCGGCGCCAGCTGACGGTCGGCGATGTCGTCGGGTTCCAGCCCGAACACGGCGGCATTCGACTCAATGGCAGCGATGTCGGGATGGGTGGCCAGGCGTTCGATCTCTGGCCGATTGCACTCGGCAAAGATCAGGTTGGCGGCCCAGGCGCCCCGATGCGGTACGCCGCTCTGGCGCAGAAACGATCGCAGCTCGGCCTGTGTGCGCTCGGCATGCTCGTGCAGCGTGCGATACACGAACCAGCCCCGCTCGCTGTCATCCGCGAGCTTTTCCGCCGCGCTGACATCGGCCTGTGCGCGCAGCCGCAGCACCACCGGCACCCGCCCGCCAGTCTGGCTATCGCGCCACACCCGGTCAGCGACGGTAGCCCTCGCGCTGGCGGCCGCCGTCGATACCGTCCAGCCGGCGCCTGTCCGACTGCCGTCTGCCGTCCGCCGCCCGCCCTCCTCGCCGACTGACTGCACGAGCAGCGCGGGGATGAACAGCGCAGCCAGTGCGGTGCGTGATCGCCACGATGAAGAACGGAGGGACCGAGGTGCAAGACCCAGCATGAGCGACTCCTAGCGCCGAAGCCCGGACGCAGGAGGCAGGCATACCACCATCCCCCCGCACGGCGGAGAAAGAAGCCGGCGGGCCGCCCCACCGCCGCAGCCGGCAAACCGAACGGCTGGCTAGACCCGCACTTCGATCGTGATCTGCCCGTCGAAAGTGACGTCCTGCGGCGGGACCTTGCCCGCGGCCGTCGAGCTGATGCGCGCCCCCTCGTTGATGTACGGCACCAGATCGACGTTGGGATAGCACTGCAGGCTCAGCGTCTGGACCCCGCGCGGCACGGTCAGAAGGTCGGCGACCTTCTGCTTGGTCAGGCTGGTCCCCGACTTCGTGCTCTCGACAAAGATCTCGATGCGATCGACGAAGTCGAAGTTGTCGCTGCTGCGGGGGGGATTCGGGACGTTGGTCAGCCGAAAGCTCAGCGCCTTCAGTCCCGCCGACTGCGCCGGTCCGGTGCCGCGCGCCTGCGTCTCTTGCGCCAGGTTGATGTTCAGCGAAAACGGCGTCGGGATGAAGCTACCGAGCAGAGCCCCCAGCACGCTGCCCATGATCCGCTGCTCGGGCACCGATTGACTGATATCGAAGCGCAGGGCGCCGCAGCCGAAGACCGGCCCCAGCGCCCAGACCGCCAGACCGCCCAGGCCCCCCTGCAGCAGCCGTCGCCGCGATACCCCGCCCTGCCCGCCGTTGGTGATGTTGTGTTCCCGCATGGCGTTCCTCCCCTTCCCGCGATGGGTGCGAGTGGCTCTCAGGCTAGCAAAGTGCGGCGCAGGTGGCCCGGTCAGGTCTGCTTCGCCGACGACAGCCGCGGAGCCTGTCCATCCGAATCCCCGGCGGTCTCGCCCAGCAGGTCGGGGACGTCGATGCCCAGGTGCTGAATGCGCCGGTACAGCGTCGCGCGTCCGACTTCCAAAAGCCGCGCCGCTTCCCCGACTCGCCCTCCCGTGACCTTCAGCGCGTGCAAGATGGCGCGCCGCTCGACCTCATGCAGCGGCAACACCTTGCCCGGCAGAAGATCAGACAGCAGGTGCTCCGGCGAGCTGGGCGTGCGTCGCGACGGCTGCGCAATTCGTAGCTCAGCGGGCAAGTGGCCGACATCCAGCAGCGGCCCGCGTCGGCTGAGCCGAAACCAGCAGCGATGCACTGGTCAGAAACAGCGTGAGCAAGCCGAAAAGAG
>DAORCZ010000797.1:0-4301 GCA_035345735.1 Pseudomonadota bacterium
TCATGGCGATGCGCTGCGCTCGCTGCAGCTTCTTTTCGCTGCCGGCGATCTCGTCTCGGCTGCGGCGGGCAAACAGCAACAGACCGCGATCAAAGCCGATGTCCTTGGCCTCGGGGCTGGTCAGCCAGCCTTCCAGCTCATCGACCTGATCGCGGTTAAGCAGGCCGTTTTGGCCCTGATTGGTGCGCACCCACTCGGCGTAAAGCGCCTCCCAGCGCCGTCGCTGACGCAGCGGGATCTGGACCTCGGCAACCCAGCGATTGAGCAGCGCCCAGTGCCGGGCCAGGCTGTCGTGCGCGAGCTCGAGCAGATGATCTTCCCTGGCCGCTTCCGACACCCCGATCTGGTGCATCAGGCGCTCGCCGATCAGCTTGTTCAGGACCGCGCGGGCGAGGTCTTGGTTTTCTTCTGGCTCGGCGGCGAAGATGTCACGGACCCGGGCCATGACCCGCATCGCTTCTGCGGCGCTGCCATCCATCGGGCGCAGCAAGCGCAACATGATGCGGCGGGCGATGCGGGCCTCAGCGGCGGGCAAGCCCTCGATGACCTGGGTCGCCTGGCGAGCCAAGAGCTCTCGTCCGCCCCCCAGCTCCGCGTAGGCGGCAGCCGGGACGCGGTTGCGCTGCCGCTTGCGCCACAGCGACGTCATCGTCAGCTGCAGGAGGGGCAGGCCCGTCGGATCCCCCAAGAACTCACTCACCAGGCGATCCACCACCCCGACTTCGAACAGCAGGCCCACCTTGGCCGCCGGCCGCTCGATCGCGGCCCGCAGCTCAGCGGCCGCGAGCGGACCTACCGTCTGCACCGAGGGCAGCGGCTGCCCCGACATCGAGGCCGCCGGCAGCATGCCGCCATCCGTCAACTGCCCCTCAAACTCTTTGCGCATCGCAAGCAGGATGCGGACATCGGGACGCGCCAAGCTGAGCATGATGGCGTCCATATAGGCCCGCCGGCTCAGCGGCGAGGCCAGCTGGAACAGCTCCTCCAGCTGATCGATCACGATGAGTGTGCCCGGCGGGGCGGTCCGTTCGACAAGCGCAGTCGCCAGCTTGCCGACCGGCAGCGGCTCGACCTGCAGAAACTCTTTGGGCCACATCGGGTTCGCGCCCGGGCTCAGCGTGTGGACGCGCCAGTCTTTGCTGCCAGGGATGGCGTCTTCGCGCAGCAGCGGCAGCACACCCGCCTGCAAGAGCGAGGTCTTGCCGCAGCCAGCCCCCCCCTGCAAGAGCACGATGCGAAAGCGCCGCAGGTCGGCGATGATCTGGCGGGCGAGCTCCTCGCGACCGAAGAAGCGGTCGGCCTCCGCGGCGGTGTAGGGGACGAGGCCCACGTAGGGGCAGGCGCTCTCCGGTAGCTCAGGGCCCTGCCCGGGGTCGTAGCGACGCAGTGGCATGCGGCGCAGGCTCTCGGCGCCGCCAGCGCAGGCCTGCAGCTGGCTGATCCAGTAGTCGATCAGCCCCTGGGCGCCGCGACGCTCGCTGGCACTCTCCAGAAGGACACCGGTGGCGACGGCGCGACCGACAAACTCTTCGAAGCGCGGGCGGGTCGCTTCCAAGATCTGGTCGCCCGCCTGATCGTATTCCTCGCTAAGCCGCAGGTAGACATCCTGCATTTCTTGATATGAGGCATATGGCGGATAAGGCTGATTATCGCGTGAATCGCTCATAGTCTTTGTTACACCATCGCCTTGAGTTGGCCATAGATCTCTCGACCGTCATTGCCAATTTTTCCACTGAGTTCCAATAGCATTTTATCGACAGCCGAAAACCGCTGTGTCACTAAGCGATAAAATTCATCAAATTCAGCCCGCAGGGCATTATCATCACTATTCGCAATTTCTTGGCGCAAAATTTCCTGTTGTTCTTTTAATTGCTCAACCCACTCTCCGGTCGACGACTGCAGCAGAGTCTGAATGCGGGCAGGCAGAGTATTCCATACGGATTTCAACAGTTTCCGCAGGTTGTCGCGCGCCCCGGAAAGTGGCCTTAATTTGTTATCAATCGTCTGCCATGCGCCATGTTCTTTGTTGAGCGGTTTCAGCTCACCCGCGCGCCCAGAAAACGCGCTGGCCAACACCAGGAGCGCATTGAGCGCAGGAGGCGGCAACGGCAATCCACTGACAGCCGTGCGTATGCTCTGCAGCGACTGCGCCAGCGTATCAACCTGCAGCTGCTCGACGCCGGCGACCAGGCGGTCGTTGGCCTTGGGAAGCTCAAGCGCCAGCAGGCTCTGCAGGCTTTCATTGACGTCTGGGGTCAGCGGGTCCAGCGACCGGGCCTGCAGCGCTTCTTTAATGCGATCACCAGCCGCCTTTAGCGTGGTCTGGACATCCTCATACTTATCCTGCAGAGGGCCTTGCATCATGGTCTGCAGGAGAGATTCAATCTTGGTACTGGCGTCGCGCAGATTCGGACGAATGGTTGGGAACGGCGGCAGGACGGCTTCACCTTCTTTTTCGCGCGCCATATCGATCTTGTCTAACGACAGGCGCAGCGCAGCTTCCAGGCCCTGCAAGTCATCGTGGATTTGCTTGTGTAGCCGGATAAGCTCCATCTGCGTCAAGCTGCCTTCGAAGAGCTGCCGAGCCAGCAGCAGCTGATCGCGCAGAGCCTGCGGCAAGGCCCCGCTGGGGTTGGCCGGGACGAAAGGGGGGACCGCCGTCGAGCCACCGCCAAACGGCGAGGGCGGCGGGGCGACGACGGGCGGAATCGCGGTGCTACTTACCGCCGCCGTGCTCATGGTCCCTGAGGTCTGGATCTCGACCAGACGCCAGTCCTCGGGTCGCTGCCCCGGCGCGGCGAGGAGCTTGAGCGCGTCCTGCCGCAGCTGCTCAAGTCCCAGGGTGCTGCGCGCGAGCTCGAAAGCGGCGCTCAGCGACAGCCCATTGCCGAGCGCGGTGTAGAAGACATCGGCGAAGGTGTTGGCTTCCTCGCCGTTTATTGCCTGGCTGGCTCCGACGACAAACAGGATCCCCTCGGCCAGCATCCTTTCCGACTGTTGCTCGGAATAGCAGGCACTTAAGACCACGCACTGTGCCCCGGGCGCCGCGTTGCGCAGAAGCCGGGCCAGCTCGACGGGCGGCACCGGGGCGGGCGTGCCGACGTTGGTGTCGCGGAACTGCAGCGCTCCAGCTTCGTCGCCATGGCAGGTGACGTGCAAGAGCCGCGGTCGCCCCTTGGTCAGCACCTCCGCCAGCTCGCCTACCTTGACTTCCAGCACCCCCTCGACGCCCAAAAGCTCGCGGTACTGACCCTTCTGCACGGCCTTGTCGATCGTGCGCAGCTCGCGATTTGCGTCGATGGGCGGCAGCGTCTCGGGGTTGGCGGCGATGAGCAGGATCTTCGACTTAGGCATCAGGGGTCCGGCGCAAGCAGGCTCTAGCCTATCGAATCAATCGCAGAATGTGCGAATACATCGCAGGTCCGTACAAAAACGTGCCAATATCTGAGGCTACGTTGGGGTTGCGAGACACCTGGATAGGAGGTCCTCATGAGCTTTGTTTCAGTAGCCAAGACCAAGCGCGGTAACCACATCTGGCGCGATGAAGGGGGTGCCGGGCCGCTCATCTACGTGAGCGGCATGGCGGTGGACGGCGATGGCAGCCCGCACTGCTATCACCCAGACAACAAGGGGCTGGACCGGCTGGCCAACGCGCACGAGGGCGATCGCTGGTTTGGCGTCGTCACCAAGAACAACGTGCCAGTGGTGCAGGGCCCAAACGATCCCGCTCCCGGCTACTACGTGTCGCCGACGACGCTGAACGACCCCAGTATCAAGGATCCCGGCAACCCGCGGCGCTATGTCGATTCCGAGACCATCCCCTTTATCGCATTCCCAAGCCGACTGTTTGCCGCGGCAGGAGGCGACGTCAGCCGCCTGGGCCTGGGCGTCAACCTTGGCGACTACGTCATCGTCTACGACATCAAGAGCGGCATGGCGGTCGGCGCTTTCTTCGCCGATGTCGGCCCTGCCTATAAGCTCGGTGAGGCGTCGATTGCCGTCGCGAAAGCTCTGAACGTTCCGGCCAGTCCGAAGGATGGCGGCGTCGACTCCCCGACGCGAATCGCCTACGTCGTGTTTCCCACGTCGTTCACGCAGTTTCAGAGCAGCCCCTATCCGCAGAGCGCGGAGCTCATCAAGGCCCGCGCCCGTCAGCTGTTCGACGCCTGGGGTGCCGAGGAAGGCAGCGGCGAGGCGAGACTGGAAAAAGCGCTGGCCGCAATCAAGCTGAAGTCCGCCTCGTTCGGCGTCGGCGCCAGCAAAGAAGATCTTGCTCAGGACATTCCCAAGCCGGGCGACCG
>DAORCZ010000798.1:0-4297 GCA_035345735.1 Pseudomonadota bacterium
TTTTTCGCCGGGGCGTCGAAAAAATGAGTCCGCTGCGGCCCCAGCCTCCTGGGCTTCGCTGGGCTCCTGGGCTTCACTGGGCTCCTGGGCTTGTCGATGGGGGGAACAATATGTAAACACCTTCTTAGTCGTAGACGGCATCGATGAACCAGCCGTCGGTGTTGAGGTCGTGGCGTAGGCGTAGGAGGGGGCCGGCGTCGAGCTCGATGTCGAAGTAGTCGTGGGTTTGGCCGTCTTGGCAGAAGCGATAGGGGCCGCCGGTGCGACGCACTTCGCCGACGAAGCGCGGGCCTTCTAGGCGTACCGGGGTATCGGCGCGACAGGAGACGCTGGCGGGCAGGGCCGGGCGCAGCACATGGGTTGATAGCAGTGGCGGCTGCGACGGTGAGCCTGCTGATTTATCGGCGGGCGGCTCGGCGGCCAGCGCGCCGGGGGGGCGCGATACAGGCGGTAGCTGCTCGGCTTGCTCGGCGGCCCCGGGCAGGTAGCTATTGGCCAGGCGAGGGGGGCCGACGCGATCGATGCCGCACAGCGCCTGCAAGCGAGCCAGCGTTGTCGCCAAGCGATCGGGGGCGGGGCCAGCGGGGGCAAACAGATCCAGCTGTACCGGGCGCGGATCAGCAGGCGTGGCGCAGATCACGATGCGCTCGATGGCGGCGCGGGTGGGCTGCGACTCCAGCGATAGCCGCACGAGATCGAGCAGAGTCGACACTCGGGCCGTTGGGGCGGCCACGGCAATCGCGCGTCGGTCCAGGCGACTGCCGGCCCGTACCTCGGTCAGGTGCAGCGACAGCGACAGCCCACCGCAGGCCGCCGAGCGCGCCCGCAGCCGCGTCAGCACGCGATCGAGCAGGCCGCGGAACACGAACAAAAGCGGCTCCAGATCACTGATTGGATCGAGCAGACTCTGCTCTTCGTTGACCTCGGGCGGGGGCGGTGAGGGGTAAAGCGGGACGCGGCTTTCACCACAGGCCAGCTCGTGCAGGCCGAGGCCGCTTTTACCCAGCCGGGCGGCGACTGCGCTGCGCGGCAAGCGAGCCAGATCCCCGACGCTGCGCAGGCCCCACATGTGCATGCGATCGAGCTGTTCGGCAGAGGGCTGCAGGCAGGTCAGCGGCAGAGGGGACAGCGCACTGCGCTCCCAGCCGGTTGGGATGAGCGCCGTCGGAGCCTCGGGCGAAAGCGTCCGGGCGCGGATCTGCGCCACGGCTTTGCTACCGGCGATGGCAATCCAGATCGGCAGCTCTAGCTCAGCGGCCAGGCCAGCCATTGCCGCGACGAGATCGGACTCGCTGGGATACAGGCGGCGCAGGTCGCCGACCTCTAGGCAGACCGCGGCTTCGTCGCCCTGTTGCACGCGTTCGACCTGCGGCGAAAACGACGAGGCGACGTCGTGCAGGGCATCGAGCTGCCCCACCCGAGGGGGCGCAGCAAGGCGCAGGCAGGCGATACGCGAAGCGGGCAGCGGCGGCATCGAACGATTGCTCCGTCGCTAGCGCTGCAGTCGCAGGTCAATGGAGTCGCCCGGGGCGGCCAGGCGACTGCGGGTAACTTCGATGGCCGTGCGCTGTCCTTGTAGGAGCCAGCGTCCGCCGGGCACGCGCTGCCAGATGGCCTCGCCGGGGGCGCAGCGCAGCGTTGCCACCGCGGCACTGCCGGTCACCGCTTCGTCGCTGAGCAGGAGGAGCGCGGTGCCGGCTTTTTCCGCCCGCTGCAGCAGCCGGGACCACGTCGCACTGCCGCCGCACAGTCGGGCGGCCCCCTTGCTCTGGTGACCCAGGCTGCCCAACGACATCACCACCAGGCCAAAGCCGCCGGCTGACAGCACCAGATCTAGCGCCTTCAGCCCGTCGCTGACCCGCTCTTCGGGCGAGCTGGGCCGGCTCGGCGCGGGGGCATCGGCCGACTCCGCGGCGGGCTCGCTCTTTTCGCTGCGGGGGCGTATCCACAGCACCTGTTCCAGCGTCACACCGACGCGGGCCGCGGTCTGCACGTCCAGCCCATCTTCGACATCGATAAACGCGCACAACTCGCCGCGCTGCGTGGCGGCGGCGAGGGTCAGCAGAGTAAACGACTGCTTCCCGGCCCCACCGACGAGCTCGACGAGCTTGCCGCGTGGCAGTCCCCCCTGCAGCGCCGCATCCAAGGACGGCAGCGCGGTGGTCAGCGGGGGCGGCGCCTTGCTGGCGGGGACGTGGGCAGACAGTCGGCGGCGCAGATCCAAGATTGCCGCGCTACGTGAGCTGTCCGTCCCTGCTGGGTCCGCTGCGGCACGGCCTTCCCCCAGCGCCTCAGAGCTGGCTGGCGGAGCGATATCGACCGTCGCTGACATCGAGCGGGCCACCGCACTTGACATATGACCAGTGTACAAATGAGCAGGTATTGGGCAAAGAGAAAAATGGGTAAACACGAGTAAAGCTTTACCACTCATCAACTTACATCCAGCCCGCGTTTACCCCCTGCCGGCGTCCGCGCAGTGGCCGACAAATAGTTTGTCCACTGGCCCCGGCGAGGTTGTATGTCTGCCTCTCCCACGCCGACGAAGGAGAGCCCCTTGCCTGCCTCTGCCGCCCCTGCTGCCAAGACCCCTGCGGAGAGCGTTCACGCGCCGCCGCCTATCCCGTCATTCGACGCCCAGACCTTCTTTGCCGAGCCGCTGATCGATCTGGGGACGGCCGATAGTGCGGCCTGGGCCGGCATCTACACACCGCAGGCCGAGATCGGTCAGACCAAGGTCGGCCTGACGCGACAGTTCCTCGAAGACGCGGCGACGTACCACCAGAAGTACAGCAACACCGCCATGTTCAAGGCGCTGATCTCGCGGGCGCTTGTGCACTGCGGGAAAGTCGAGGCGCAGCCCACCATCCTCGACATCGGCTCGGGCTCGGGCAACTCGGTCTTTCCCTGCCTGGAGCTCATGCCGAGCTGTCGCATCGTGGCGACGGATCTCAGCCCCAACCTGCTGCGCATCCTGCTCGATCACGTAAACGGCCAGGCCGGTGCGCGAGGGCGGGTGGTGCCGGTTTGCATGGACGCCACGCGCGACTATTACCGGGCCGGCTCGTTCGACTACGTCATTGGGGCCGCCATCCTGCATCACCTGCTGGATCCGGTGGCGGCCATCCAGGCGGCAGCGCGCGCGCTCAAGCCCGGCGGGCACGCCATCTTTTTTGAGCCGTTCGAGGCGGGCAACGCGCTCTTGCGCCTGGCCTACCGCGAGATCCTGATGCAGAGCGAGCGCGATCGGGACCTGGAGCAGGTCTTGGCCAAGCTGCCGCCGTCGCTGTACAGCCTGCTGCGGAGTCTGCGCCCGTTCTTGTCCAAGCTCCTTGGGCCCGAGCAGCGCCTGCCCCCCGATGTCGCGACGCTGCTCGCCGCCATGGTTGAGGACTATCGCGTGCGCGCCGGCCTCGACAAGAGCGCGCCGATCTATCGCCAGATCGACGACAAGTGGCTGTTCACGCGCGGCTACATCGAAGAGCACGCCCGCCAGGCCGGCTTTACGCGCGTCCACATCGAGGCGATTTACCAGGGCGACCGTCCCTGCGTGCAGCAGACCCAGGTGAACCTCGCGCTGGGCATCGGCCAGAAGCCCGAGCACATGCCAGGGTGGGCCTGGCAGGTCCTCGAACGCTACGATGAGGCGCTGTCGCCAGAGCTTAAGCGTGAGCTTCTGGTCGAAGGCATCATCGTGCTGCAGCGGGGGTAGGGGCCGGCGGCAGCGGGCGAAATCCGGCTGCCAAAAGCGCCCGTGGCAGCGGATACGCCCGCAGGAGCGGCGTGCGAGCCTTCACTTCGATCGGCGACTCGCTGCGTCCGATGGCAAACACGGCCGGCGTGGCGTGAAACTGATCGCAGGCAATGACGCCGCGCAGGATGTCATAGCCCTCGCCGGCGCAGCCCTGCACGAGCAGCGAGCAGCCCGGCGGCGTGCGCGTAAAGGCCCAGGGCTTGACGAAGAAGTGCGGCTCGCCTGGCGGGTGTGTCGTGAAGTACTTGCTGAGGTAAAGCAGGGCCCCCGGGTGTTCCGCGACGAAGGCCGGGCCGTAGACCTGGGTAAAGCGCTGACGCAGCAGGCCAGCCGATGCCTCTAGCTGCGCCGCATCGAAGTGCAGGGCCACCGTGGCCCCGTCGAAGCGAGCGCGGAAGTCGAGCAGGTTACGAAATAACACGTGCTCAAGTCGCGGCGCCTGGGGAGAACGCGTAAGCGGCTGCGGGCCCGTCGCGGACAGGAACTGCTCCTCGCGCACCAGCTCAAACTCCGTCGGACCGGCGAGGATGACTTCGCTGACGTCGG
>DAORCZ010000799.1:0-4291 GCA_035345735.1 Pseudomonadota bacterium
GCCACGTAACGGGATACCCCAATGACACGCTCGACAAGCGCCAAAGAAACCGCCGCGTCGACTTTCAGATTGTGAAGCGAGAGAGCTGTCCTGCGCCCGCCGCAAAATAGATTCGTGCGGTCTCCGGATATGCGGCCTAGTTGAGGGGAACTTTGGGGTCTGGATCTTCTTCCCTCCGGCACGTCCCATGGTTTGTCGACTGGGTGGGGTGAACAACGTGCCCGATCCGCCTGCTGCACCAGAATCTAAGACATCGCATGGCGGGAGACTGGACCGAGATCGACGGGACCAAGCCTTCCTGGTGGTGGTCCTTGAACGAGAATCAACGCGATACAGGCTCGGTGATTACCGGGATATGATTGCTATGTAGATGACTGGGTGACGCAATGGTGGTTAATGGGGCAGCTCTTTTGTTCTGAATTCCGGTGGCTACCCTTGTGAAAACAATGCGTCGTACCATTCGGTGTATATCCATGTTTGCGGGCTGGGCTTGATGATAACTCTGATGTTCATTGTGTTATGGGAAAGCATGCATAGAATCTGGTGAGGAAAATATGATGTTGTTATTGATAATCAAGAGCGCGCGGTAAGCATCCCTCCTGGTGACTGCCCTCGCAAGTCACGCAAGCTCCCCCGCTTAGAGGTCACAGGAACGTACATCGAGGAGAAGCCCAATCCGAGGGGGAGACTGCCCCTCGCCAAGTCTATGTCGTGGGGATTGTTTTGAATAACAAACAGTGGACGAAATTGTGTGAATACAGATTTGCATATGAGGCCCAGAACGGCTGCTCCTCTTTGGAGAAATTACTAAAATCTTGAATCAAACGGGGAATCGCCAAGAACCCTCGCTGGTCATCGAGTAGCGATTCCCGCTTAAATTGAATTATCGCATGGTGCCGCCAGCCTTACCCTATCGTCGCGATTTACCCCTAAGACACCATCGCCCGCGCGACAACGGCCAGAGCCGCGATAAGCGGCTTGCCAGAGAGCTCCAAAATCGCGACCCGCGAGCGGGCTTTCGGGGTGATATGGAGGGGGCGATCAGCGGTCGCCGCAGTCTGTCACTATGTAGGGTTCAGCCGCTCGAAGCGGACCAAGGGAGGACTGTGATGCGAGAGCTTTTTTCCGTGGTTGCCATGGGGATCGTGTCGAGCACCTTGCTAGGCGGCGCAGCGGGCGCAGCGCCGATCACGCTAGACAAGACCAACTCGGTTGCGGACGCGCGGCTGGACGCGGGAAGCGGAGTCTGTGCTTCCGCCACTCAGTTCAAGACCCAGGCCACGCCGTTGAACACTGTTTCCGACGCACAGATGCTGCTGGACAAGCCAGCCACGGACCCGGCCATCATCGGGCGGCGCTCGGCCCTCTTCGACAACCTCAACTTCCGAAATGGGAATTCCGGCGCCGGGGGCGACTTTACGATTCCGATGTATCCCGATACCTACCTCCCCTACAGCGCCAACAGCGCGGCCATGCCGCCGGACCTGACCCCCAGCGGCGACCAGAACATCGCCGTGCGCATCCGCGGCTACCTCAATGTCACGGACACCCTGGGTGGCCAGCCAGTGACCTTCGCGCTCAACTGCGACGACTTCTGCTCGCTGAGCATTGGCAAGAAGTCGATCATTCCCCTGGCCCACCTACAGATCGCCGGCCGTATCGCCCAGCAGGTCATCTTCAAAGACAACGGCCTGTATCCCATCGAGATCGTCTTCGCCCAAAACAGCAACGCCGCTTTCCTGGAGCTTTCTCGCGCGCTCAGCGCCGAACCCGAGGGTCCCCAGAGCAGCCCCGTCGACCCCAACAAGTTCGGGCTCATTCCCGGAACTGCTCTTTACAGCGCCATCGTCGGCAGCAGCGCCGGCTGCCAGGAATGCGGTGCCCCAGGCATGGACTGCTCGGCCGGCGACTATTGCGGCGACGGGCTCTGCCAGACGTGCAATGTCGCCGATCACTGCGGCTCGGCTTGTACAACCTGTCCGGCCGGAGCCCGGATCTGTAGCGCGGGTCAATGCGTCGAATGTGCGAGCGCTACCGATTGTGCAATGGGTCAGCTCTGCGACACCGCCACCGGGCACTGCAAAAAACCTGTGGAAGGTATCGATGGCGGCACCGATGGGGGCGGCATGAGCGTCGGCTGCCAGTGCCAGACCGCGGGCGGGCAAGGTCGCAGAAGCCGCTTCTGGCTGCTGCTCGCTGCCCTGGGAGCCCTGGGAGCCGCTCGCCGCCTTTGGCTCCGCCGCCGACCATCCAGCCCAGCTTCTCGAACAGCGTGCAGACATCACGCAGCGACCGAGAGAGCCGATCGAGCTTGGCCACAAGGAGGGTGTTGGCGGGACCGCGCCGGAGCATCTGTTGTCGCGCGGAATATCGAGATTTGAGCATCCTCACCTGGGACGGCACGCAAGTCGGGATGCCCGTGGTGGGGACGGGGGCGGATTTTTATGGGGTTTGGGCGGTGGGGGGAAATGTGGTGGCGGTCGGGAGTGGTGGGGTATTGGCGCGACGGAGTGGGACGACGTGGTTAAGCAGTGCGCTGCCGGTGGCGGGGGGGCGGACGCTGCGTGCGGTGTGGGGGCTTGCGGCGACTGCGCTGTGGCTGGCGGGGGATAATGGGACACTCCTTTTTTGGAATGGTTCGACGGCAAGTTCATTCCCAACGGGCGGAACCGAGTCGCTGCGCGGAGTCTGGGGAACGGCGGCCAACAACGTCTGGGCGGTGGGGGATAACGGACGGATTCTTCACTTTGATGGCTCGGCGTGGTCCGTGCATGCGCAGGGCAGCGCGCTGACCCGGCAGAACCTGAATGCGGTCTATGGAGTGGGGGCGAGCGAGGTCTATGTCGCGGGAGAGCAAGGAGCGCTCTTGAGCTTCGATGGCTCGAAGTGGAAGACCGAAGACAGCGGGACGCTGGCGGGTTTGGCGGCGATCTGGGCGGGGATTAACGGGGACACTCGCATCGTCGGGCAGGGCGGCGCGATCTTGCTGCATCGACCGAGCCGCCAGTGAGTCCCTGCGCCGTCCTATTTTTGCAGATGGTGCAGGGGCGGGATGCGGACGTGATTCCTTTTTTGAATTGGGAATGATCGGCCGGCTGGCTAGTGAGCGTTCCTTACTTGCTGGGCGGGGCGGCGCGGAACATCAGATAGCGGGCGATGTCGTTGCCAAGCTGCGTACCGGCGATGCGCATGCGCGCACTCGGCGAGGCGGCAGCGATGGTCGCCGAGACGCCGGTTTGAAAGCGGATCTCGTCGATGACTTGGCCTCCCGCATCGACGATCAGAAGGGTCGCTTTCGCGGTGCTGGGAATGTTGACGAAGCCGTTGAAGCTGCCGGGCTCAAAGAACGAGATCGACGGCCGCAGCGTGAACGGGGCGGGCGTGCCGTTGGCCAGCGTGACCTTGATTCCCTTGCGCGCCACCTCGGCCGTCAGGGTCTCGATCAGGTTCTTGGCGGTCTCGACCTTGTCGGCTGCAAATAGCTGCTGCTCGTCGGGCTTCTTGTCGGCCAGATAGGCGGCTTCGGCCTTGTCGCCGAGCATAAGGTCGGGGTAGGCCACGGGATCAATCGCAAACTCGACCTTGCCGACCAGCGGATTGGGGCTGGCCTGTCGCACCACGATCCCCGGCGCCACGCAGCCAGCGCTTGTAAGGACGCCGAAGGACAGGGTTGCGGCCGCCAGAAGCGACGAGAACTGGCGGCGGGATAGCACGGAACCTTGCATGGGCTTCTCCAGTGAGTGGACGACCGGGGGGAGACGGCTGCCACCGAAGCAGGCGACTCGGGGGCCCTATCTTATCGCGATTTCCACCTGCGTAGCAGCGGCCACTCCCTCCATTCTTCGGCTCCTTGCAGGGGTTTGGCCTGCGCCCTGTTCCCCGTCGTCCCCTGACGAGCACGAGAACAGGGGTTCGCATCGCTCCGCTCGCTGGGCCGTCCGTCAACGCGCATCCCATTCAAAAAGGCTTCCCTTGCTGCGATACTGGGCTGCACGATGGCTGCTGAGTCTCCTCCTCCCACGCGGCAGGACCCGGCGATGGCGCCGACGCTGGATGGCTCGGCACAGGTTCCGCTTGGCGAAGAGGCGGTGCACGGCCCAGTGGTGTCGCAGGCTGGGCGTGACCACGGCGATCCGGTGCGCGTTGGCCGCTACGTCGTGCTGCGTCGGCTGGGGCAGGGCGGCATGGGGGTCGTCTACCTGGCCTATGACGAGACGCTCGACCGCAAGGTCGCCATCAAGGTCATGAGCGGCAGCGCGGAGCATGGATCGCTGGCCCGCGAGCGCGTGTT
>DAORCZ010000800.1:0-4282 GCA_035345735.1 Pseudomonadota bacterium
CCCAGATTCGTACGCTGGAGTCCGCATGTGCCGACGACAGCCCAAGCAACACAGCGAAAAGCCCAAGGACTATTCCAAGGACAAGCCCCCACCCAGAGGTGCGCCGAAGCCCGTTTCGGGGATGAGGGGCGTTCTGGCCACAGCGAGGGGAGATTCGGGGCGGTGTGCGGGGCCGGTCCCTGTTCGGTTCCATCATCAGTGCGTCCATTGCTAGGGTGTAGGCGGCTAACAGTCGGTACGGAAGGCCCAGATGCGGGCGCGTGGCGTCCCTTCGCTGGGCTCGCCCAAAAGGGGCTTGTCCATGGGACTGCTGTAGCGTCGGCTTACTTCGCCGCGCAGACGGCAGGGAAGAAGATAGGGGCCGAGGATGCGCAAGTCACGGCGCAGTGCATCGCGCTTGGGTTGGCGGCGCTCGCGGTCCGAGCTGCTGTATTCCCGTCGTAGCAGCAGGTTAAAGGCCTCGCCAAGCTGTAGCGCGCGCCGCAGGGCGCCTTCTTGCTCCGCGTCTGGCTGTACCAAGACGATCACACTCGTCGAGGGAAACAGCTTGTAGGGGTCCAGAAGATCGCGCACCTGACCCAAGCGAGCCGGATGCAGGTCGTCGATTCCCTGGTCAGGTCGCAGATAAGCGCTGATGTTGACCTGTGTGTTCAGAAAGATCAGCGCGGACTCCAACGACCCAGCCGTACAGGTCTCGGGGATGCCGGCCTGGAGCTCGCTGACAAACTCCGCAATCTTGCCGCTCTTGCAGAGCTGCTGACTCCAGCGCGAGCGTTCTTCGTTTTCCACTCGCGCTTCGAGTAGCGTCACCCGCAGTTTCTGGTCTGCCAGCTGACGCTGCAGATTCAGGCTCATCGCCTCTTGCCGACGCAGGAAGTCCGATCCCGGACCACAGCCCAGAACCAAGCCGGACAGCAGGCTCCCAATCAACGCCGCATTTCTCGTCTGCCGCAGGTTCTGTTTTAGCGCGCGCGGCATCGGATCTCGACGTCGGTGGGTACGCTCTGCGCGGTGAGCAGGCCGCGTAACGCGAACAGCAAGGGAGTCTGCAGGTCTCGCCGAAGCGAACTGGGCGCTAACCGAATGCGAGGACGCGAGGGCAGGCCTGTGAACACCAGCCGCTCGCCCGGGCACAAGCGAACTCCCGTCTTGCCAAACGCTAGCAGGATTTGACGCTTCTGCGACGCACCCATGTTGGGAGTCATGATACACGACTCGGTCACATCCTGGGGCTCACAAGCGCGCCCGCTCCCTTTCGCGGATAACGAGGCTGGCTTGCCGATGGGCTTAGTCGGCTCCGCGGGAATCGAAGCGGGCTTGTCTGTGGCAGCTGGCGGAGCGATATCCATCGGGGTGTCCACCCCGATGCCTGGGTGGGGCTCTGCTCCGCTGACCGAGGTTCTCGCCTCCTGAGGTAGCCCCGCGTACTCGACAGGCAAGCCACCGTGAGGTGCCGGGATAGGCAAGGTAGGTGGGGCTGTGGCCTGTGCTGTGCCCGTCTCCGCCGGCTTAGTCTCTCCCACGGGGGCGACGGAGCGGGCGTTTGGCTGATGTTTCCAAATGCGCATTCCAACCCCGATAGCCACCAAGGCACAGAGGACGCCAAGCAGGCCTTTTGCCCAGCGCCCGCGATGTGTGCGGGGCGGTATCTGTGTCTTCGGCTTCTGGGCTGGGGACGGGACTTTGGTGGGCGCAGATGGTGTGGCGATAAAATCCGGGATCAGCGGGGTAGGCACTCCCGTGGCGGTCTTGTCTTCGGGGTCCGCCGTCACGGCCGGGGATGTTGAAGCAGGATTGGGGGCGGTCGCGATCTGCGAGATCGACTCGGGAATGCTATCGCCAGGCATTTGGGGGATCGGCACGGCGGAAGGTGGGCTGATCTCGCCAACCGCTCGCTGGTCGCTCGGCGTTCCGACCGCCAGCGCCGAAAAGGGTAGATCCAGATCGCGGGAACCTGAGCGCGTGATTTCTTGCGTCCGGCGCGGCTCGTCGATCGTCGGTTGCACGGAGTCGCTGTTACCAGAGGCCTGTCCGGCCTCCCCTCCCTGCGCAGCGGGGCTTGGGCCAGGACCTTGGACCGCGTGATGAAAGCCACTCTGCCTCGGCGGAGGCAGACCCACGATTCGCCGAACTTCCCCCTCCACCACCACCATGCTCGGCCGCTGGTCCGGCTCGGTCGCGAGCATCGCCATGATCAGCTCCACCGCGGCTGGCGGCAGCGTAGGCACCAGCTTGCCGACGTGGGGGATGGGGTTCATCAGCCGCTGTCCCATGATCTCGTAGTGGGCTTGGCCGTAGTGCGGCAGCTTCCCCGAGAGGATCTGGTAGGCGACACAGCCCAGCGCAAACACATCGGCCTTGCCATCAACGGCGGCCGAGTCCTTGAACTGCTCCAGCGGCATGTAAAGAGGTGTGCCGAGGATCGCCCCCTTCTTCGTGTGTTCATCGGCGCAGAGCTTGGCGACCCCGAAGTCCAAGACCATCGCGCGCTCGCCGGTCAGCGTGGCCGGATCGGCGGTGATCATGATGTTCCCCGGCTTCAGATCGCGGTGGATGATGTCGCGCGCGTGCGCTGCGGCCAGCGCCGATGCGACATCGCTTATGGCCGGCAGCCCCTCCATTCCGATGGCCTTGCTTGGGCTCTTCAGCGCTCGCTTCATCCGCTCGGCCAGCGACTCGCCAACCAGCATCGGCATCACGTACCAGGGCGTGCCATCGTCGAGCTGCCCGAAGTCGTACACGGTGACGACGCCGGGATGGCCGATCTGATTGGCCGCGCGGGCTTCGTTTGCAAAGCGCACGAACAGCTCCGGCTGCGCGTGGATGTCGATGTGCAGGACTTTGAGTGCCGCCCGGCCCCCCAGCACCGTGTTCTCGACCTCGAACACCGACCCCATGCCACCGGCTCCGATGGGGCGGAGGATGCGGTACTTGCCGCCGAGGACTTGTCCAGGTTGTAGGGCACGCATGGTCGCCTCTGCCGCCGGCAGGCTAAGCACAGCATCTTAACACACCGTCGCTGCGTCTGGGCGTCCGCCGTACAAACACCAGCACCGTGGGGGGGGGCTGGCTGCGCTGGCAGGGCTCATCCCACGGCACCTGTCGCGCCTTGCTCACGGCCCCGATCTTGACAGCCGCTTCGCCAACCCGGGCACTGCTCAGAAGCCATCGGAAGATCGAAGCGCTGCACTCCTCGCATCAGCATCTGAAGCGGTAGAGGCACCCCGTCGGCACAAGCAGCCACGCCCAGAGCTGCGGCGCTGCTGGCTACTCGCCATGTAGCTCGGCATCCAACCCGCCACTTGATCCGTCGCTTGCGGTGCCAATGGTTCCCTGGCAGCAGCGGCCCCTTATTGCGGTAATGTCCGCTCGCTGCGGTGGCAGCCAGCCTCGTATCTCACTCATCAACACAGCGGGCAATCCCATGCCTCGCAGCCGGGCTCACGGTACGTGCAAGTAGGCGATGGTGGCTTCCGACGGACAGCGACGGAGATCGGCGCGCGGGGCGGAGAATGTGCCCGAGCGCACCAGATTTCGCGACCCTGCGTTACCAGACCGCCCGCCGTAACTTCCACTTCAGCGACGGGAACAGGTGATTTTGATTGACTGACACATCAATAAAAACCAAAATCTGCCTCCGCAAAGGCGATATCGCCATTCACCGACGGAGAACAGATCATGCGTACCTACCGTTCACACATTGACCCTCCTAGCTCCCCCAGCAGCCGCCGTAGTACCGTCGCCCAGGTGCCAATGATGTCCCCGAAGATGCAGACGATCCGGGTTGCGTTATATGTTCGGGTATCGACCGATAAGCAGGCTGATTATGGGTTAAGCCTGGATGCGCAGAAGGCTGAGTTAGAGCGATATTGTCGGGAACGTAAATTTGATATCTCGGAACTCTATATTGATGGGGGCTACAGCGGGAAGGACACGGAGCGGCCGGCCTTCCAGCGCATGATCGCGGAGCTTCGGGAGGGCGGGGTTCATGGGATCGTCGTGACCAAGCTCGATCGGCTGACCCGCTCGATTCGGAACCTGTGCGAGCTGAACGAGGATGTGCTGCGGCCTCTGAACCTGCACCTCGTGTGCATCCGCGATGGCATCAACACGTTCGAGGTGGGTGGCACGCTGCTGATGCACTTGCTCGCGGTCATCGGGCAGATCGAGCGCGAGAACATCAGCCAGAGGACGGCTGCAGCCATCGCGCACATCCACAACAGCGGCGGGCACTACGGCAAGGTTCCGTTTGGCAAGACGACGGCACCGCATCCGACGCAGC
>DAORCZ010000801.1:0-4255 GCA_035345735.1 Pseudomonadota bacterium
TCTCTTCCCCGGCGCAAATTCAAGACGCGCCGTCGTCAGCATAGCCCGCCGTCCCCCGCCAAAAAAGCCCGTTTGCGCGTCCGGCCCCCCTAAGCCTGCGACATCGGGCGAGATGTCGTCATGCAGCGCCCGAGCCGGCGGAGTCGTCTTGTGGCGCACCCTGCCGGCCTTGGCTGGATGTGCAATATCGGTTCCTTTTAAGAACCATCCGTTATTACTACAATAAAAGATTATCAAAACATTCAATCTTTCTCGTCGCCCCTGCGCGCTGTTCGCGCACTGCGCGCGCGCAGTTCATGCACTGTGCGCACCATGTCTTTAGATGATATGCACGGGGCAAGGTCTTGAATCTGTTCCGCTTTTTATAAGGTGACTGCCACGTGCGAGCTTGGCATAAAGCATGCTTAATTTCTGTTTTTGAGTGGAAAATGACGTTGCTTTCTATTCGTCATAAAGCCACTCGGTGAGAATAAAATCTGTGAGGATAGAGCATGGGCAAGACCCCGGAACAGCGCTTTGACGCCACGCTAGACGTCTTAAGTGCGATTGACGATTCACTGGCGACGCACATCACCAAGGTGATGAAAGATGGCAAGGTAACGAAGGACACCATCGGCGCCGATCTGGTACTCGGCAAGCGCTTCGATATCTTCGATCGGGACGAGACGACCCAGAAGCGCCACCTGATCCGCGCGCTCCTCCTCTGTCAGCGGGTCTACTTTTCGAAATTGTGGGCACGGAAGAACTTCATTGGCGGCGCGCAGCAGGCCATCGACTGCTGGCCGAACGATGGAACCTGGCAGACGACCCGTGAAGCCACCACCCAACATTTCGAGAAAAAATCAGAGAAGGACATCACCGACGCCATCAGCGCGTTCGCGACGGTCAAGGGAGTTTCTAGCCCGGCGCTCGCGGAGGCGGCCAAGGCGCCCGGCGCTGATCTGCAAATGCCGGACGTGACCATTGCGCGGAAGATGGCGCAGTTCCCGGGGCACAAGACCTGCTACAGCGCGGTCATGTATTGGCTCTTCAAGAGCGGGATCACTTCGTACCGTTGGTTGCTGCGCCACTCGCTGGGAGCGATCGCGAACAAGCAGCAGTTCGAGGAGATCTTTGGCCAGGGGGTTGACCTGTGGCGCTCGAAGCCCGGCGAGTCCTTCAACGATACGGACGACTTTCCCGAGGTTCCCAAGGGACACATCGTTCACCTCTACGTCGATATCCCCGCACGCTATGCCGGCCACTGGCTGGTAAGCGCTGGCAATGGCAAAGCCTTCGGGCGCAACAATGACGAGGAAGGGGGCATGCCCGGTGGCCCCGTGGATCGCGCCTACGCGAAGTGCAATCTGAAGAATCAGTTCCTGGCCTACAACGACGCGAAGGACCCGAAGAAGCCTGACAGAGGGAACTGGGAAGGCGTTGCCACGGTGATCGATCCGATGAAGATTCCGAACCGTCTGTAGGGATTGCGCAGATATGCGTTCTCTACAATAGACACCAACGCCCCGCCACGTAAGTTCAATAAATAAATTTTATTTATCTTTGTTTGTTGACTGATTAATTCAGTCGTCTCCTGGCTGGGTGGCCGGCCCCGAGGGCCCCGAGGGCCCCGAGGGCAGCGAAGGCGCTTTCAATGCGCGGCTCGGTGGGCTGGGTGGACGATGACGGCGTGCGCTCACCAGGGAACGGGCGCGTTCGTTGTGGTGGGGGGGCTAGATGTGTCGGGGGGGAGGTGCTCAAGCCCGTGGGTGAGGACCATAGAGCTGCGGCGGAAAGTGCAGAGAGCTGCGCCGGGACGTGCAAGGGGTGGTGGGCTGGCCAGCCAGTCGCAGTCGGCGGAGGAGGTCAGCTCATGGCCCCCGTCCCGACGGGATGATCGAGAGGAGCCGCAGGCGCTCAGGAAGCCCTAGGTCGGACGGACCGAGCCGCGGCAATATGGACACCGCATGAACATCAGCACGACTCACGGAATGGTCGCAGTTGAGGACCACGGCACAGGTCACAGCGCGGTCGTCTTCATCCACGGAAACTCGGCCTGCAAGGAGGTCTTCGCGGCGCAGATGCGTTCGGCGCTGCGCGCGAGTCATCGCCTGGTGGCCATCGATCTGCCAGGCCACGGGGAATCCGAGGACGCGCGGGATCCCCTGCGCACCTATACGATCCCCGGCTACGCCGACGTCGTGCGTGAGGTGCTCCGCGCGCTGGGCATCGACCGCTATGTGGTGGTCGGCTGGTCCCTGGGGGGCCACATCGCCATTGAGCTGGCGTCGGCCGAGCCGCGGCCGCTGGGGCTTGTGATCACGGGCACGCCGCCGATCGGCAAGACGATGGAGAGCCTGGGTGAAGCCTTCCAGCCGACTCCGCTGATGCAGCTGACGTTCAAGCCGGAATTTACCGACGAGGAAGCGCTGGCCTACGCGCGCGGTACGAGCGGCAGCGACGTCTCGATCGACGACTACCGCTATCGCGCCGCCCGCCGCGCCCACGGTCTGGCCCGCGCTCGCATGGGGGCCGCGGTGTTCGAAGGGCTGGGCGCCGATCAGCGCCGCACCGTCGAAGAAGTGGGCGTGCCGCTGGCCATCATCAACGGCGAGAACGACGGGTTTTTGAACCCCGCGTACTTCGACAAGCCGCGATACGCCAACCTGTGGCGTGGCGCCGTCCAGCGCATTCCCGAGAGTCAACACGCGCCGTTCCTCGATCAGCCGGACCTCTATAACGGCCTGCTGGTGTCCTTCTGCGCCGAGGTCCTCGCCGCGGAAAAGTAGGCCAGTACGCGGGGGCGAGGCGGCGACTTTGGGGGGATGGTCGGCGTCCCGCGAGATGCGCAGCAGATCTCATGGGCAAAGGAGCGGGTTTTATGAGTAGCGAAGTTCAAGGAGCGCGGCGGGGGCGCGCCGTGGTGCTGGGCGGCAGCATGGCGGGGCTGACCGCAGCGCGAGTGCTGGCGGATTACTTTGATGAGGTCCTGCTCGTCGAGCGCGACCCTCTGTCGGACTCGGATGAGCCGCGCAAAGGGGTGCCGCAGGGGCGTCAGCTGCATGTTCTTTTGCGGGGGGGAGAGCTGCAGTTTGAGCGGCTCTTTCCCGGACTCACGGCCAGCCTGCTGGCTCGCGGGGCGCTGCAGCTAGACGCCAGCGGCGACTTTCTTTGGCACCACTTTGGCGTCGACAAAGTCCGGTTCACATGCGGCGTCACGGTGACGATGATGACCCGGCCTTTTTTCGAACAGGAAGTGCGTCGCCGGGTCGTGAGCCTGCCCAATGTGAAGGTCTACGATCAGCGAGACGCGCTGGGATTTTTGGCCAGCCCAGACGGCAAAGGCATCGTCGGCGTCAAGCTGCGCCAGCGCGGAGCCGGTGAGGAGTCTGAGGCGAGCGAGGAGATCCCGGCGGAGCTCGTGGTCGATGCCTGCGGCCGAGGCTCCGCAACCCCTCGCTGGTTGAGTGGGCTGGGCTTGTCGAGCCCACCGGAGACCAAGATCCGGGTCGATGTCGCGTATGCCACGCGCTTCTTTCGTCCGCCGGCGCCCGAGCACCTGCCGCCGTATCGCTCGGTTTACATCGTGGGGACGCCGCCGCACGGGAAGCGCCTGGGGATTATCACGCCGGTCGAAGGCGGTCGCTGGATGGCGCTCGTGGCCGGCATGCTGGGCGACCCGCCGCCGACCGATCCCGACGGCTTCTTGGCCTTTTGTCAGGGGCTGCCGATTCCTGAAATGCATCGGCTGCTCAGCCTGGCCGAGCCGATCTCCGACATTTACAGCTACAAGTTTCCCGCCCACCTGCGCCGCCACTACGACCGCATGCCCGACTTTCCCGACGGGCTGGTGGTCCTGGGTGACTCGCACTGCAGCTTCAATCCGATCTACGGCCAAGGGATGACCGTCGCGGCGCTGGGCGCCGTCGAGCTGGGAGCGTGTCTTTCGGAGCAGCGCCAACGGGGGGCGGGATCGCTGCGCGGACTGTCGCGACGCTTCCAAGCGCGGCTGGCCAAGGCCGCCGACACGCCGTGGATGATGGCCACCGGCGAAGACCTCCGCTTTCCCGAGGTCGAGGCCAAGCGGCCTTTCGGCTATGCCGGGATGAAGTTTTTTCTGGGCCGCTTGCACCAGGCTGTGGCCCACGATCGCGTGCTGGCGCTGAACTTCCTGCGCGTCCTGCACATGCTGGAGCCGCCGACCAAGCTGTTCGAGCCGCAGCTTTTGTGGCGAGTGCTGGCCGGCGGCATCGCCACGTAGAAGGGGGCCAGCGGC
>DAORCZ010000802.1:0-4255 GCA_035345735.1 Pseudomonadota bacterium
GTGGCTGGCCGCTCGTCGTGCGCGTCGGCGGGCTGAGCTGGCGCTTGCGTCGTCGCCCTCTTCATCGAAGACCGATGCTGCCGCGGCGAGCTCACCCAGCCTGGGCAAGATCGGCAGCGCCGGCGTCTCGCTGGGCAGTCGCGGTGCCCTCAGCCTGCGCCGGACCATCGACAACACGGTGGATGGCGTGGTCCATGATGCTGCGTTTGGCCAGGCCATCGTCGGTGCCAGCATTACCTTGACCCCACTCGTGCCGGATCCGGCGGTCCAGCAGCGCGCCACCGAGACCGATGGCGAGGGGCGCTTTGTTCTCACGCAGCTCCGCGCCGGTCGCTGCGTCGTGCGGGTCGCCGCCCCCGGGTATCAGCCGCAGGAATTCGCCGCCAACGTGCCCCACCGCGGCGAGTTTCGCGGCATCACCGTGCGCCTGCTGCCGCTGCGCGTGCGCCTGTTTGCCGAGTGGCAGCGCGTCGCCGTGGCCTACTACGGCGAGGCCGCGATGGTGCAGACCCGCACACCACAAGACTTTCTGCGCGACGCTCAAGATCCGCCGCGCACGGGGCAGGGGCGCGCATGGGGCCTGGCTACCCCGCTGCCCAGCCAGGGGCTGCCGGCCCTCCGTCGCCTGACTGCTCTCGTCGAAGAAGCCTACTATTCGAGCCGCATCTGCAGCGATGCAATGGTGCAGGAATCCGAGCGCCTGGCTGCTGGCTTGCTGCCGACGACGACGGCTGGCAAGAGCACCGATGGCCTGCGCGCCGAGTCGGGGCCGCGTCCGCTGCAGTAGACCCGCCGCTGCTCGTCTGCGGCGCTGGGGGGCTCAGTGCTCGGCGTACACTTTTTCGCCCACCGGCAGCGCGCTGTGCAGCCAGTTGCTCCGCGGCGGCAATGGGCAGTGGAAGTAGGGCGAGTAGGCGCAAAGCGGATTCCACGCCTGGTTGAAGTCCAGCCACACCGCAGCGTCGTTCTCTAGCGTGGCGTACAGGAAGCGACCGGCGCCATAGCTGCCGCCCGGCTTGCCGCTCGTCGCATCGCGGAAGATCAGAAACAGGCGCGCACTCCCCGGCTGCTCCAGATACGCTTCCATGCTCTCAGCGACGGGGCCGGGCAGCGTGAAGTGCAACATACCGATCGCCTGTAGCTCTTTGTCTTCACCGCGCGATGCTGCCAAGCGAACCGGGCGAGGCTGCGGGTAGCGTTCGAGCCGGGCTGCCACGCGATAGCGATCATCGCTGGGAAAGTAGTGCAGCCCCGTGTAGGTGCGGCGCGGCTCACTGCCCAGGTCGTAGATCGCCAGCGCTGGATCCCCCGGGCCCCCGGCGACCAGGAAGCGCAGCAGCCCGAGCGCAATGACCTGCCCCTTGCTCAGCGGGGCCTCCGTGACCGGTTTTCCGTCGAGGCGGACGGCTGGATTGGCCTGCAGAGCCAGCGAACCTGCAGCGCTCCCGACAAAGCGAAGTTGGAAGGGCTCATTCGGCAGCGTGTCGCGAGGGACCGACAGCACGCCGGCTGGATCGTGGGTCAGCGCGGTTTCACCCGGAGGCAGATGGGCATAGCCGATACGGGCCAGCGGGCTTAGCTCACCCTTCATGAGCGCGTCTTGTTCCTCGCGAAAGGCCGCGGTTCGCTGTGCCGCCCAGGCTGGCTGCGGCAGCGCCACGGCGGCGGGACCGGCGTTACTTGCTGGCGTGTTTCGCCCCATCCGCATCCCTCCGAGGAGCAAAAGAGCTGCACCCAGCCCAACCGAAAGCCCAAGGGTCAAGCGTCGAGTCGCTGTCGCGGTCATCGATGATGGCAAAGGGCACCGCCGCGCGCTGCGCCCTAGACGGGCTGAAAGCAATGCGGACCGGTCTGTCCATGCGCGGCAAAGTATCGCTCGGCCGCCCGCACGTGCAGCGGAAACGCAAAGACCTCGGCCAGACCCTCGGGTCCGAACACCAGCCCGCGCTCGCTGGCTTCGGCGTTCTTGGGGAACGGCGGCAGCGTGCTGGCATCTAGCGGGGCGGCGACGGAAAACAGCAGCACGCGGTTCGGGCGCGGCTCGGTGCTGGTGTACCAGAACGGGGTCACCTGCGCCGGATCGATGACGACGCCGGTTTCTTCGGCGACCTCACGTGCCGCCGCTGCCTGCCAGGTCTCTTGCTCTTCGACGAAGCCACCGACGATGGCTAGGAAGCCGCGGCGCGGCTCGATGTGGCGTCGGACCACCAGCAGGCCCGTGCGCTCGACGCCTTCGACCTGGGCTTTGACCGGCACCAACACCACCGCCACCGGGATGGGATTGGCCCACACCTCGACCCCGCAGTCGGGGCTGGGACAGCGACGGGGATATCGCAGCGGCGGCACGTACGCGGTGCCGCAGAACGAACAGAATGAATCTTTCACTTTGGCAGCCATCACAGTCCTCTATTCAGCGAGGTTGGCGCCGCTTTGCTGCGTCGCCAAGGAGTCCAGAAGCGCGACGTTTTTGAGCGCCTGCGCCAGTGCGCTGGCCGGATCCGCAGGGGCGGCGCCGGGTCGGGCAGTCGCAGCGACGCCAGTCCGCACCGCCGTGACAAAGCTTTGAAGCTGGGCCGCGTAAGGATCGTGGGGGGTAAACGAAACCGGCTCCGCGGGCTTGCGCAGCGGACGGTGCCAGAGCTCCCCGCTGCCCCGCGCGCCGAAGGTGCCCAGGCACTCGACCTCCCCCAGTTCTCCGACGAGCAAAAGGCGAGACAGCGCGCGGTGGGACACCGAGACCGAGATGTGCGCGAGCGCTCCGCTGGCGAAGCGCAGCGTGACCTCCGCACTGCGATCCACGCCTTCGCTGAGCGGGGTATCGGTGAGCCCGGTGTACGCGATGATGGGGCTGTCGATCAGCCACTGGCACAGATCGATGCAGTGGGTGCCCAGCGCCGAAAGGCTCCAGAAGCGAGCACCATCGCCTCGCGCTCGCCAACCGGCGGTTGCCGGATCGGGCCAGGCCCAGCGCAGAGAGAGGTTGTGCAGGTGTCCCAGCCACGCCTCTGCTCGCGAGCGCAGCAGCGTATGCGCCGCGTGATGACGCAGGTGATAGCCGACCTGCAGCACCACGCCCGCTTGGCGAGCGGCCGTCACTGCCTGCTGCGCCTCCCCCGGGTACAGGGCCAGCGGCTTTTCGACCAGCACATGCAAGCCCGCGCGGGCACAGGCCTGCACCTGTGCCGCATGCAGGCCATCGGGGGTCGCCAGGATCACCGCCTGCGCGCGGCCACTCTGCAGCAGCGCATCGAGCGACGTGTAGTACGGCAGCCTTGGCGGCAGCCCCAGCTCAGCGAGCCGGGCCTCAGCCCGCAGGCTGTCTCGGCTACATACCGCGACGAGCTCGACCTGGCCCTGCGCCTGCAACGCGGCCAGTGCGCGCAGGTGATGCGCGCCCGCATCCCCCACCCCGACCAGCGCGATCCGCAGCGTGGGGGTGGACAAGACAGAATGGTCGACGACCACGATCGGCAGCGTACCACGACTCCAAGCTGCCGCGGCTCGACGCTTTGCGTCCTCGGTCGGCGACACTTTGCGTCTCTGGTGGCGTCTGCGGCCCACGACGCTTGGCGTCCCCGCCACCCGAGCCTTTGCGTCCCAGTGGCTGGCAACTTTGCGATAGATTGCCGCGATGCACGGCACGCACGATCCGCTCGCCGAAACCCGCCAAGTGCCCGTCGGCCCCGGTCGGCGCGCGCTGATCACAGGCATCACGGGTCAGGATGGCTCGTATCTCGCCGAGCTGCTTTTGCACAAAGGCTACGAGGTCCACGGCATTGTCCGCCGCTCGTCGTCGTTCAACACCGCGCGCATCGAACACCTGTATCGCGACCCGCACGACTCTGGCGTTCGTCTGCACCTGCACTACGGCGACATGCTGGACTCCGCCTCGCTGCTCACCATCCTTTCGCGTGTGCAGCCCGATGAGGTCTACAACCTCGCTGCGCAGTCGCACGTCCGCGTCTCGTTCGATATGCCGGTGCACTCCGGCGACGTGGTGGGGCTGGGCACGGTGCGCTTGCTGGAGGCCCTGCGCGATCTCGGGCAGCGCCCACGCTTCTATCAGGCCTCGTCGTCCGAGATGTTCGGCGCTTCGTCGGCGCCACAGAACGAGTCGACGCCGTTTCTGCCGCGCTCGCCCTATGCCGCCGCCAAGCTGTTTGCGCACCACATGACCATCAACTACCGCGAGGCCTACGGCCTCTTTGCCTGCTGCGGCATCCTGTTTAATCACGAGAGTCCGCGTCGCGGCGAG
>DAORCZ010000803.1:0-4253 GCA_035345735.1 Pseudomonadota bacterium
TTTGTAAACAGCGTCGCGGTACGGGGTAGGGCAGGTTGGGGCGCGGGGCTTGCGGTAGGGGGCTGGGTCGGTTGCTGGTTTCTAGAAGACGACGAGGGTGGCGCTGTCGGTCTTGCCGCCGCCGCTGGCGGTGATGATGGCGGTGCCCGTGCCGACGCCGGTGGCGCGGCCCTGCGAGCCGGCCGAGTTGCTGATCGTGGCAACGGAGCTGGGGGCGGCGGACCACGAGACCATGGAGGTCACATTCGACGTCGAGCCGTCTGAGAAGGTGGCGGTGGCGGTGAACTGCTGGGTGCGGCCCTTGGCGATCGACATGAAGTTGGGGCTGACGCTGATCGAGAGCAGGCTGGGGGCCCGGACGGTCAGCGTGGCGCTGTCGGACCTGCCGCCATACGAGGCGGTGATGGTGGTCATGCCGACGTCGACGCCGGTGGCGCGGCCCTGCGAGCCGGCCGAGTTGCTGATCGTTGCGACGAAGCTATCCGACGAGAACCAAGTCACCAGCGTTGTCAGATTCTGCGATGAGCCATCGGAATAGGAGCCCATGGCGGTGAACTGCTGGGTCATGCCGCGCGTGATGGTGGGCGCGCTGGGCGAGACGACGATCCCGATCAGCGTTGGGGCCGTCACGGTCAGCGAGGTGCTATCGCTCGCGCCCAAGACGCTGGCGGTGATGGTGGTGCTGCCGGCGGCCCGGGCGCTGGCCAAGCCGGCGCTGCCCGGCGCACTGCTGATCGTCGCCACGCCCGTCACCGACGAGGACCAACTGGCCAGCGTCGTCAGATCCTGCGTCGTGCTGTCGGAAAAGCTGCCGGTGGCGGTGAACTGCTGCGACTTGCCGGTCAGGATCGATGGCGCCCGTGGCAGCACGGTCAGCGAAACCAGCGTCGCCGAGGTGATGGTCAGCGAGGTGCTGCCGGTCTTGCCCGAGAACGCCGCCGCGATGGCGGTGCTGCCGGCTCCGACGCCGCTGGCCAGGCCCGCGGTGCCGCCGCCACTGCTCACCGTCGCGATGGCCGGATTCATCGCGGACCATGTCGCCATCGTCGTCAGGTCCTGCGTCGTGCCGTCGGAGTAGGTGCCGGTGGCGGTTAGCTGCACGGTGGTGTCTTTGGCGATGCTCGGGTTCATCGGGCTGATGGCAATCGCTGTTAAGACCGCCATCGTCACCGACAGCGTTGCCGAGCCCGACTTGCCCATCAGCGAGGCCGAGATGCCGGTGCTGCCGACTCCCGCGCCGGTGGCCAGCCCCTGCGAGCCCATGGCGTTGCTGATCGTCGCGACGCTGGCATCGGCAGTCGACCACGTGACCTGGGCGGTAATGTCCTGCGTTGACAGGTCGGTGTAGGTGCCGGTGGCGGTGAACTGCTGCGTCGTGCCCTTGGCAATCGCGGGCATGGCCGGCGTGACGCTGATGGCCGTCAGGGTCGGGGCCGTGACGGTGAGCAGCGTCGTCCCCGACTTCCCCATATAGGTCGCCGAAATCGTCGTCGTGCCGAGAGCAACGGCCGCAGCCAGCCCCTGCGAGCCCATGGCGTTGCTGATCGTCGCGACCGCCATGTCCGTCGAGGACCAGCTAGCCATCGCGGTCACGTTCTGCGTCGTTAAGTCCGAATAGGTGGCGGTGGCGATAAAGGCCTGCGTCGCGCCTTTGCCCAGCGATGGGCTGCTTGGCGTCACGCTGACCGCAGTCAGGACCGGGCTGGTCACGGTGAGGACCGTCGAGCCCGACTTGCCCATCAGCGCGGCCGAGATCGTCGCGCTGCCGAGTCCGACCCCGGTAGCCCGTCCCTGCGAGCCCATGGCGTTGCTGACCGTGGCGACGCTGGCATCGCTGGCCGACCACGTGACCTGGGCGGTGATGTCCTGGGTCGACAGGTCGGTATAGGTGCCGGTGGCGGTCAGCTGCTGCGTCGTGCCTTTGGCAATCGAGGGCATGGCCGGGGTGACGCGGATGGCCGTCAGGGTCGGGGCGGTGACGGTGAGCTTGGTCGAGCCGGACTTGCCCATCAAGGTCGCCGACAGCGTCGTCGTGCCGATGCCGACGGCCATAGCCAGCCCCTGCGAGCCCATGGCGTTGCTGATCGTCGCGACCGCCATGTCCGTCGAGGACCAGCTGACCTGCGCCGTCAGATCCTGCGTGCTCTGATCCGAGAAGGTGCCGGTGGCGGTCAGCGCCTGGCTGGCCCCTTTGCCGAGGCTGGGGTTCATCGGCGTCACCGCAAGCGACACCAGAGCCGCCGCCGTAACCGTAAGCTGGGTGTTCGCCGTCTGCCCGGAATACGAGGCCGAGACCGCCGTACTCCCAACCGCGACGCCGCTGGCCACGCCTCGGGCAGTGATGGTTGCGACCGCGGGGTTTTCGGTGGCCCAGGTGACCTGCTCGGTCAGATTGGCGGTCTTGCCATCGCTATAGGTTCCGGTCGCGACAAAGGCCTGGCTTGTCCCTTTGCTTATGGACGGATTGGCCGGCGTAATGGCGATCGATACCAGGCTGGCCGGGCTGGCGGTCACCGTGATCTTGCTCCGGACCCCATTGAGGGTTGCCGAGACATCGCTGGTGCCTGCCGCCAAGGCCGTCAGCACGCCGGTCTTGCTGACAGATATCACGGTAGCATCGGTCACCGCCCAGCTGACCTCGGCCGTGATATCGAGCATAGATTGATCGCTATAGGTGCCGGTGGCGACCAGCGGCTGCATCGCGCCCACCGTGACCGTCGGATTGCCTGGTGTAATCGCAACTGAGACGAGCTCTACATTCGACTGCCATGGCCCCGAACAGCCGAAGAACACAATGAACAAACACAGGAACGGCCAAGCGGCATACTCGGCCAGTCTTCGAGACCAGGGAACGGCTGGTCGCGATCGCTTCGACCATTTACAACGATCGGGATGCGGCACGCGATCGGGGGCGCGTGACGGCTGGTCTGAATAGCGGAGAGAGGGGGGAATTCGCAACGAACTTTGGATATCTTTTTGCACGGTTCTTTTCCTTGCTTCTACACGAGACAGAACATGATGATGACAACATTCCAGCCCGGAGGATCCGGGTGAGAATATCTAGAACTAGGCCAGATTTGGTTTGGGCATTCGATGGAAAATCGACCTGTGGGATAAGAAATTGCAGCGGGCCTGTCCCCTGGTTGGCAAAAACAGGTTAAAGTTGCAGAAAAGATGTTAGGTAACTAGTTTGGTTGAATTTGAAAGCACATAGCGAAAGCGAGAGTGATCGATAGCGCATGTTGCAGTTCCCGGTTATTGCGTGAGATTTGTCAGGCAATGGGCCGTATGGTCGGGCATGCTTACCGCAGTCCAGCATGGGGGGTCAAGTGGGTACAGGTGGCCAGGCCTGCGCGCCGGGCGCACAGGGGGAGGACGCAGGCGGGCCCGGCGGCCCACCGCTTTCAAGGCCGCTAGAGCCGGGGCAAGTGCACTTCACAAATGCAGCTTGAGTTGCGGTCGATGAGTCAGCCTTCTCGACGGAGAGCCCCTGGCACAGAGGATGCTGTACCCGCGGCTGTCCCCTGTGAAAACGGAGCCAGACCATGTCGATCCTTCGCAACCTGCTGCCGCTTGCCGTGGTGCTTGTCCTGCCGCTTTTGGCCCCCGGGGTGGCGGCCAGTCCCGCCGACGGCCCGCCCGCCCAGCACGCGAAAAATCCGAGCCATCCGCCCGAGCAAACCCCGCTGCGCCTGCGCTTTGTCGCCCTGGAGCGCGTCGCTGGCGAAGATCCGGCGCCGCCTCCGTCGCTGCTGTCGCGATATCCCGGCAACCGGCTGATGCTCAGCTATCAGCTGTGCATCAGCGCCGATGGCCGTGTGTCATCGGTCCGCCGACGCAGCGGCGCCGCCGACGCCGATAGCTTCATGCTGTCGACGCTGCGCGCCTGGCGCTACCCACCACAGCCCGCCAACACCCTGACCTGCATGACCGAGCTCTTCGAGTTCAGCCAGTAAGAGCGCCCAGGCACAGCGTGGGCGCCCAGGGCAGTGGGGCTTATCGGGCGCCAGGCGGTGATGGCGGACGGCCCAGCCCCTCGCCTTGTGCGCTGGCACCTCAGGCTCAACCGAGCCCCTGGTGGCCGGCGGCACCCCGCAGCAACCCCGGTTCACATCCTTCGGTCGCCCCCACCCGAGCCCTACGACACGCACGGCGACGTTCGCATACGTTGGTGTCGTGATCGCTGCAGATGGCGATGTCTATCCGCGATAGTGGGGAGGGCTTTCTGTTTGCGGCGGGTGCTGTGAAGGCAG
>DAORCZ010000804.1:0-4253 GCA_035345735.1 Pseudomonadota bacterium
GGATAATCTGAATAGACTTTCCGATATGCCGGATAATCAGTCGTTCCTCCCTGGTGCTGTGGGGGCCCTGGATGTCAACGCCGTGGGGGTCTTCGTCCACGTCGTCAAGGCCGGGTCGTTTACCCGCGCTGCCCGCGATCTGGCGATGCCGACGTCGACGGTCAGCGACAAGGTGTCGGGTCTAGAGCGCCAGCTTGGCGTCACGCTGCTCCATCGCACCACGCGCACACTCAGCCTGACCGAGATTGGTCGCGAGTTCTTCGCTGGGGCGGAGGAGAGCGGCACCCTGCTTCTGGCCGCGGCAGAGCGCGCAGTGCAGTCGCAGCACACGCCGCGCGGCACACTGCGCATCACCGCACCCGCCGACATCGACACCTTGGTTTTGGCCCAGGCGATTGCCGAGTATCGCCGCCAACTCCCCGAGGTCACCGTCGAGACGCTGCTGACCAACCGCTATGTTGATCTGGTCACCGAGGGCTATGACCTGGCGATTCGCGGTGGCCCGCTACAGGACAACGGTCTGCGGGCCAAGCGTCTGGGCGTCGGCCACCTGATCTTGGTCGCCAGTCCCGACTACCTGCGGCAGCACAAGTCTCCCAAGCACCCCAAGGAACTGGCCCAGCATCGCTGCATACGCTTCCTGCGCAGCGGCGCTTCGAACAGCGATGCAACCTGGCGGCTGCGCTCACCGGTGGGACGGACGCTGCGGGTGCGGCCTGGCTTTGTGGTGGCCGGCGACTCGATGACCATGGTGCGGGATCTGGCGCGGGTCGGCGAGGGCATCGCGCTCGTGCCCGATACCTTCACGCTCGATCGGTTGCAGGCGCGCGAGCTTGTGCGGGTGCTGCCTGATTGGGCCACCGCCGAGTCGCCGATCCATCTGGTCTACCCGGCGCAGCGCCAGGCCCTGCCCAAGGTGCGGGCGATGATCCCGATCTTGGAGAGGCACTTCGTTCGGATGATCACCCGCTGACCGCCGCCGCGGGCCCGGAGGCTGGAAAATCGGCAGCCGGGGGCCTTTGCGGTATCGTGGGTCTCCATGTCAGCTCCGGACTCGTCCCCCTCGCGCAGCGTCGGTTTCTTGTGCGGCATCCTGGCTGCGGCGCTGTGGAGCGCAGCCGGCATTGGCATCAAGCTCTTGCCGCTGCCCGGCCCAACCATCGCGGGCTATCGCGCGCTGTTTTCGCTGCCGGTGTTCATCACGGCGCTGCTCTTGCGGGGGCCGCTCCTGCGCACTGTGCGGTTCTACGCCGTGGCGCTGCGGCAGCCACTGGTCTACCTGGCCGGGCTGTCCTATGCGCTGTGCGTGACGCTGTTTGTGCTCGCCAACAAGAACACCAGCGCCGCCAACGCCATCCTGTTTCAGTACAGCGCGCCGATCTATGTCGCGCTGTTATCCGGGCCGCTCTTGGGCGAGCGCGTGCGCGGCGCCGACTGGCTGGCGGTCCTGGCCTGTCTGTCCGGCATTGCGCTGTGCGTAAGTGGCGAGCTATCAGCGGCCGGCTGGCTGGGCAATGGCTTGTCGCTGCTGTCGGGCGTCGGCTTTGGCCTGCTGCCGCTGATCTGGCGACGGATGCAGAAGGGGGAGGTGCTGGGACCCGACGGCAAGCCCGATCTGTCGCGCCTGCACTATCCCGGGCTATCGCTGGTGCTGGGCAACCTGCTGACCGCGCTCATCTGCTCGCCGTGGATGCTCACCAGCGCGCCGCAGACCGGCGTCCAATGGAGCGCGCTGCTCGGCCTCGGCCTTTTTCAGATCGGCGTGCCGTACCTGTGCTACGCCGCCGCCGTGCGCCGCCTAACCGCCGTCGAGAGCCTGCTCGCCGCGACGCTGGAGCCGATCCTCAACCCAGTCTGGGTGGCGCTGTGGGCGCACGAGGTGCCGGGCCTCATGACGCTGCTCGGCGGCGCCGTCATCCTGTCCTCGGTCGTCCTGCGCGGCGTCTTCCGGGCTCGCGAGGCGGCGGAGCGCTAGGTGACGGGGGCAGGCTGGGCTTGGTGGCGACGCACACAAGGGCCCATAGCAGTCTAGGTCGCCGCCGTCTCTGCCGCGAAGGTCGACTCCAGCGCGCCCCAATCGACGATGGCGCCGATGCGTGAAAGGACGGCGTAGAGGCCGAAGCGTACGCGAAATAGGAAAAGCAGCTGACCGGGAACCCCGAGTCGGGCTAGCTGGCGCTTGTCTCTCGCTAGGCGGCCGGCTTCAAAGCCCGAGTCGGGCGCGATGGCGTGGCGGCCCGGGGTCAAGATCGGCGCGAAGAACGATCGCGCAAAGCGCAGGAATGCGTCGAGATCGGCGCCCTTGAGCTGGCCCTTGAAGCCGAGTCCGATCGCGGCTTCGCGAATGCGAGAGACGTCCTCTGCGCGCAGCGCCCGCACCAGATCGGCCAGCGCCCGCACGATCGACTTTTCGAAGTACCGCACGCAGCCGAAGTCATAGACGATGACGCGACCCTCATCGGTGAAGGCATAGTTGCCGGGATGCGGATCGGCATGAAACCAGCCGGTGCGATACAGCGTGCCCAGGTAGAAGCGAAACAGCGCCTCGCCGATTCGATCGCGCTCGGCTTGCGTCGGGCCGGTGGCCAAAAAATCGTCGAGACGATGGCCGGTGCGCCAGCGCGTCGTGAGCACCGGCTCAGCGCAGAAGTCAGGCTCGACCGCGGGGACGTCGATCACCGGATCGTCCTTTAAGATCTGCGCGAAGCGTGCCTGATGGGCGGCTTCGGCCGCGAAGTCGCACTCGGCCTGCATCACGCGTCGTACTTCTTCGAGTCCCTCGCGCGCGCTGCTGGCCGCGCCAAGCAGGATGGTGTTGGCGAAGCCGAGACCGGCGCCGGCGGTTGCAAAGTCGGCCCGCAGCGCCGCGTCGATGCCGGGGTGGCGGACCTTGACCGCGACCTCTGTTCCATCGCGTAGCTTGCCGCGATGAACCTGCCCGATGCTGGCGACGGCGCTGGGCCGCGGTTCAAGCCCGGCGAGTAGCTCCTCCGCTTGGTGCGGCAGGGCGGCGCGCACCGTGGCTTCGATGCTCTCCCAGGAGCTGGCTGGCGCGCGGCTCTGCAGCAGCGAGAGCATCTGCCGAACCTCAGGCGGCAGTGTCGAGTCGAGGAACCCGAGCACCTGCCCCATCTTCATCGCCACGCCCTTGAGCTCGCCGAGCTGTGAAGTCAGGCGCAGGACCGCCGCCAGATCGGGATCGCTGTCTTTTGAAAGGACCGTGCGACCGAGCCCGTACGCCGAGCGTGCGGTCCGCGTCACGCGAGAAAATACCGAAGTCGGAACCGCCTTCTGCGCATCGAGGAACTGCTCAGCAATTTGCGAAACGTCATAGGTCGGCATCTGAAAGCCTCAAGTGGTTTGTGATAGGGACTATCAAATGATAGTATCTCTCACAACATGACGCAAATCGAACGCGACCCGAATCAGGATGGCCGCAGCCGCCGCAAGAACGAAGCCATGCGGGCGGTGCAGTCGGCGGCCCTGCGGCTGTTTTCAAAACGCGGATTTTCCGAGGTGACCGTCGAGGAAATCGCAGCCGAGGCCGGCGTCGGACCCGCGACCGTCTACCGCAACTTTGGCAGCAAAGAGCGCATCCTCCTGTGGGATGAATACGACCCCGTGCTGTTTCGCTGCATCGGCGAGCACTTGCGTGTCGCGAGGCCGCTCGATGCTATTCGCGACGGCTTCATCCAGGCCTTGGACGAAATCTACCGCCGGGACGCCGCACGCATCCTGCGGCGGGCGCGCCTCATTCGCAGCACCCCATCGGTGCTCGCTGCCGCCGCTGCCGACATGGCCAACCTAGGTCAGGGCCTTGCAGAGCTATTGGCCCCCGTCCTGCACAACGACTTTCGCCGCCGTATCATGGCCGTCGCCGTTGTTGGTGCACTGAACGCTTCGATCGACCGCTGGATCGACGAAAAAGGCAAGACTCCCCTCCGCAAGATCCTCAAGAAAGCCTTTGGGGAGCTCGGTTCGCTCGCCAGCTGAGCGCGGTGTTCGCAGCGATGAAGGACTGTCGACCCTGTCCGCGCGGCTTGGGCGCCCGCTTAGCGTCGCTGGGGGTCGCCGGGCGAAGCTTGGAAGGTGAGGGCGCGGTGCGCCGCATCGAGGGTCAGCACGGCATCCGCGCGTTCGCGCAGTGGTCGCACCCAGGTGGCGAAGTGGGGCGAAAGGGCCTCGGCCCAGAGCCTGGCCACGCCGGCTTCCGACAGCACGGGCTGACCTGCGGCGCGTAGCTCGGCTTCTCG
>DAORCZ010000805.1:0-4248 GCA_035345735.1 Pseudomonadota bacterium
AGCGGCGCCGCCGCTTGCGCGCCTTGGGGCACGGCCGGATCCACGTCAGCAACATCTTCATCGGCTGGAATGGTCGCGTGCAGCTCCTGGCGTTTGCTCCGACCGCGGGCAGCAGTCGCAACGATGAGACGCTCGCCCCAGAGCTGCGCCTGTCAGAGCGCCTACTGTCGCCAGCCGCCGACGTGTACGCCCTTGCCACGCTGCTGCGTCAGCTCCTGCCTGCAGCGACGCTCGCGCGACCGAGCTGCGCTCGCCTTATCCGTCACGCGCTGCAGCGACAGTCCGAGCAGCGCCTGTCCCTCGGCGCACTGCACAGCGGCCTGCAGGCGCTGGCCTTTGAGCTCTCGGCACCGCTATCACGAGTGGCCGCCATCGGTGAGGTGGTGGCGCGCCACTGCCCGCCGGCCCGCGTCGATCTGCTAGAGACCGACTGGGGCGAGAGCACGGGTGATGGTCTGGCGGCGTTGCCTCCCAGCCTCGCACCTTTCGCGGCGGCGCCGGTCTCACTGTCACCGACTTGGTATCGTCGCCCGACTCCCGCCGCGCCAAGCCGCAGCTCGCCTTCGCGTGCTTTCCTGGTGGGGGCTCTGGGGCTCTTCACGCTGACTCTCGCCGGGATCTGGGGGCTGTCGGGCTGGGGTCTCCGCTCGACTGAAGTTTCGACCGGGCTCCTCCCAGCTGCGCCGTCCTCGCCTGGTCGCAGCGAGCCCGCAGCGCGGCCCCCCCACCGTCAGAAAGTCGCTCCGTCCGAGGCTGCGTTGGCACCTGCCGGCGGGTTGCGTCCACCCGCTGAGTTTGCCGGGCTGCGTGTCGCTGTGTTCGCGCCGCCGATGGATGCCGGCCGGCTCGCGACGGGAGCGCCGATCCGCGTGCAGCTGCGGCTTGCCAACCCAGAGCACCGCCCGATTCAGGCCGACCTGCGGCGGCTTGTGCTTTACGGGCCGGGGGGGACTCCGCTCCGACCGCTGCCGGCGGCGAGCGGGATGGCCATGCCGGTCGTCACAGTGGGCCCAGCGCGCCAGGTGTCACTCGCTCTTTCCTTTGCGCCCGAGGTCGGCGACACTGCCGCGGCTTCCGACGAGGTGGGCCCCAAGATCGAGCCTTCCCATCCCGCGCCCGCCGCCTCTGTCCAGCCTGAGCGATAGTCGTCGTTCCCGCTCGGCATCACCCCTGTCGTCACTAGCAGGCTCGTCCCCAACCTCCAGCGCATGCAAGTTCTACACGGCAATCTCAGCGGACTAAAGCCCAGCCAACAGCACATGCTGGAGCGCATCTATCGGCGTCGGATGGCCAGTCATGAGGTGGTCTCTGACGAGCTCGCGGCGTTTCTTTGTGAGTGCTCACGCGAGGTTGGGCGGCAGGTCGGTGTGCTTATCGATCGCAGCGGCAGTGTGACGCATGTCATCGTCGGTGATCCGCACCGCCTGTTCTTGCCGGATCTGGGACGCCACCGCGCCGGCCGCGGACGCCTGCGCGGTCTGCGCTTGGTGCACACCCACCTCCGCGCGGAAGCACTGACGCGCGATGACTTGATGGACTTGGCCAAGCTGCGCCTGGATCTTGTCGCCGCCATCGCCATGACGCCGGGGGGACTGCCGGGTCGCTTGTACATGGCGCACCTCCTGCCACCGAACGCGGAAGAGCGTCTATGGCGCGAGCTCCCGCCGGTCTCCGCCCAGCGGGGCGAGAACGAGCAGCCTTTTGATGAGCTCATCCGCGCGCTAGAAGACGAGCTGCAGCGCAGTGCCGCCGCCTCGCGGCTCATCGACGACGACTCTGAGCGCGCGCTGGTCGTGCAGGTCTTGTGTCCGCCGTCTCGGGGTCGGGCGGGGACGCGCCGCAACCCTTCGACCGTCGGCAGTTCGGGGAACCCAGGTGTCACCAGTCCGCTGTCCACGCTGCCCGGGGCAGCGATGGCCATCGATGCGTCCTGGAACTTTGAGACCCGCGGTGCCGAGCTGCGCGAGCTCTGCCGCACGGCTGGACTGCAGGTCGTCGATGTCATCACTCAGCGTCGCGCTGAGCCCGATCCGCACTTCCTGCTCGGCCGCGGCAAGCTCGACGAGGTGGTGCTGCGAGCGCTGCAGCACGACGCCACGCTCCTGGTCTTTGATCCCGAGCTCACGCCCGCCCAGGCCCGCGCCATCGCCGATGTGACCGAGCTTAAGGTCATCGATCGCACCATGCTGATTCTCGACATCTTTGCTCAGCATGCGCACAGCCGCGACGGCAAGCTGCAGGTCGAGCTGGCTCAGCTGCGCTACGCCCTGCCGCGCCTGATCGAAAAGAACACCATGATGTCGCGCCTGACCGGTGGCATTGGCGGCCGCGGTCCGGGCGAGACCAAGCTAGAGATCAATCGTCGCCGAGCCCGCGAGCGCATCACGCTGCTGTCGCAAGGCATCGCGGATCTGTCACGACAGCGCGCCGAGCGCCGCAAACAGCGTCAGCGCCGTGCCCTTCCGGTCATCGCCATCATTGGCTACACCAACGCTGGCAAATCGACGCTGCTCAATACGCTCTCGTACAGCCAAGTGCTGGTCGCCAATCAGCTCTTTGCCACGCTCGATCCGACCAGTCGCCGCATGCGCTTTCCTGATGAGCGCGAGCTGATCCTGACCGATACCGTGGGCTTTATTCGCGACCTGCCCGCCGATCTGAAAGCGGCATTCTCAGCAACGCTGGAAGAGCTGCACGAGGCCGATCTTTTGCTGCACGTACTCGATGCCAGTGATCCGGCGGTGCTGGCCCATCGCGACTCGGTCGAGCGTCTGCTGCGCGAGATGGAACTCTTTGAAAAGCCTCGCCTGCTGGTGTGGAACAAGGTCGATCGCTTGGACCCGGCGGGCTGGGGACGCCTGAGCGAGCTGACCGAGCTTGCCAGCGCGAGCCGGCTGGAAAACGTCGCGCTGTCGGCCAGTCAGCCGGACAGCGTTCGTCCGCTGCTGCTGGCGATCGATCAGGCGTTGGCCCCGCTCCCTGGGCGGCAGCACTGGCTGGGCTGGGCCGCTGCTCCGTCAGTGCCCTCGCAGTAGTTACAGTTGATCGATCGTTGCGCTGTGGAAGATATCGCCGCGGCGGAAGCGGGGGTGCTGGCTGCTGTGCGGCGAAGCGATAAAGCGCTCGTACACCGGAAGCGGCATGAGCCGAAAGTCCAGGCTGACCCGCGTGCGGTCGCTGTCGTTTTCGACGCCCCCATGCACACAGCGCGGGTCGAAGAGCAGCACCTCGCCCAGCGACATCGCCTGCGGCTGACACGCTGCGATGAGGGCGCGCTGCAGCCCAGGCTCGCGATCGCGCAGGGCATAAAACGAATCCAGACCTGCACGGAACGCTCCGTCATCGTGGCTGAGCAGCGCATGCACCTCTTGCAAGATGACGATGCTGTCAGGGAGCGGTGCGATGTGCAGCGCAGCCGAGCCGGCACAGTCGGTGAGCGGCACCCAGCCCTGGAGCAGCTCGAACGGATGACCACCCAAGGTATCGCTGTGCTGCTGCAGGCCGAAGCCGCTGCGGGTGCGCAGCTTGCCGACAAACGGCGCGGGAAAGTGAAAGCGAAAGATCGGTGCGCGTTGAAAGACGAAGTCCTGCCGCAGATGATCGCGTCGTAGCTCACGCAGAAGCTGGTAGTAAGCGGTGTGCAGCGCGTCGTCTTGGACATAGAAGGCGCGCGTCACCGCGTTGAAGTAGTTCTCGTCGAGTACCGTGTCGGATGGCGGCAGCACCCGATGCAGCTCGGAGAGCGGATGGGGTGTCTGCAGAAATCCTTTTTCAATCAGCAGGCGCTGTACCTGTGGCAGCAGCGCCGCGGCCCCTGGGCAGGGTAGGCGAGCCAGTCCCGGGGTGAAGTAGTGCGCGGCGGAGAGGGACTCAGCGACTGACATCAGAGGGAAGAGGGCAGGGGCGCAGGAGACCACGCCTAAGGCACGAGCTTGTAGCCGAAGCCATAGACGGTCAGGATGTGCCGCGGGTGGTGCTGGTTGTCTTCCAGCTTCTTGCGCAGCTTGACCACGAAGTTGTCGACGGTGCGATTCGATGGATAGGCTTCGATGCCCCAGATCTTGTCGAGGATCTCATCGCGCGAGACCGGCTGACCTTCGCGCTCGTACATCATCTTTAAGAGCTCGACTTCGTAGAAGGTCAGGGTCTGGGTTTTGCGATTCTTGGTCAGCGTGTGCTTCTTGAAGTCGATCTGGCAGCTGCCAATCGTCAGCACATCGGGCTGGCTGGCCGGCTGGGCGCGCTGTA
>DAORCZ010000806.1:0-4246 GCA_035345735.1 Pseudomonadota bacterium
GGGGGCGTTGCCGCCGGGGGACAGCTGACGACGACGACCGACGTCGAAAACTTCCCCGGCTTTCCCGAGGGCGTGTCTGGCCCCCAGCTGATGGAGCGCATGCGCGCCCAGTCCGAGCACCACGGCACCCGCATCCTCACCGAGACCGTCGAGCACATTGACCTGTCGCGCCGTCCCTTCCACATCAAGACCGACAGCAGCGAGGTCTGGGCCCAGACCGTGATCATCGCCACCGGCGCCACCGCCAAGCGCCTCGCCGTGCCTGGCGAAGAGACGCTGTGGAATCGCGGCATCAGCGCCTGCGCCGTCTGCGATGGCGCGCTGCCGCTGTTCCGCAATCAGGTGCTGGTGGTCGTCGGCGGCGGCGACACGGCGGTGGAAGAAGCCACACACCTCACCAAGTTCGGCAGCCAGGTCGTGCTGGTGCATCGCCGCGGCGAGCTTCGCGCATCGAAAGCGATGCAGAAGCGCCTGTTTGAAAACCAGAAGGTCAAGCCGCTGTGGCACCACGAGGTCATCGCCGCCCTTGGCGATGGCGAGCTTCAGGCGGTGCGCGTGCGCGACGTGCGCAGCGGTGAGACGCACGAGGTCGCCTGCCGCGGCCTGTTCTACGCCATCGGCCACGTGCCCAACACCGCCTTCCTCAACGGCCAGCTACAGGTCGACGAGACCGGCTACCTGATCACCAAGCCGGGCACGACGCAGACCACGATCCCCGGTGTCTTTGCCTGTGGCGATGTGCAGGACAAGCGCTGGCGTCAGGCAATCACCGCGGCTGGCACCGGCTGCATGGCGGCGCTCGAAGCCGAAGCCTTCCTGGCCGGGCACTAGTCGAATCCAAAAAAGGAGCCACGCCCGCATGCCCCCCGAGCAGCGCCCCCGTCTCCGCCGCTACGCCGCGCTCCTCTGCCTGGGGCTGACGGCGGGGCTCTACGTCGCGCAGAACTCGCCGCCGCTCAGCTTTGGCTGGTGGCTGCCTCGCCTCATCACCCGCGAGCTGGCACTGCTCACCGTGCTTCTGGCCCTGGGCACGGCTTGGCTTTCGATAAGAGCCTTCCAAAGCCGCATCGCGAAAGGCGTGTGCGTCGCGATGGCTCTGCTGTACGGCTTCGGCGCTTCGCTGCCACTCTTCGGCGTGCTGCCGCTGTTTTCCCGTCTCGGGCTGCGCTTCTCCATCACTGAGTACGTATTTAGCGTCAGCCGACCGAGCGGCATCCGGGAAGAACACGATGTCGTGCTCGCCAGCGACCGGCCCGACTTGCGCGTCGATGTCTATCGTCCGGCGCAGCCCCCCGCGACCCCTTCGCCCGGCATCGTCGTCCTCCACGGCGGCAGCTTTCAGTTTGGCGATAAGGGCGATGTGCCGCAGGTCTCGCGCGCGCTGGCTGCGGCGGGCTTTGCCGTCTTCGATCTGCGCTATCGCCTGGCGCCGCAGCACCCGTTTCCGGCCGCGGTGCAGGATGTGCTGTGCGCCGTGGGTCGCCTCGCCGAGCCTGCGGCTCGCGAGCGCTTCTTGGTCGATGGCAAGCGCATCGCGCTGCTCGGACGCTCGGCGGGGGGCACCCTGGCCCTGACCGCGGCCTATGCCGCTGCCGCGCAAGCCGCCGTGCCCAGCGGTCAAGCCGGGCTGCCGGCGCTGCGGGCGGGCTGTGCCGTCATCGATGTCGTGCCGCGAGCGGTGGTGGGCATCTATCCCTGGACCGATCTGCGCGCCGTCCACGATCAGCCGCCCGCGATCGATCCGCTCGACAGCCCCGACAAGATGCGGGCGTATCTCGGCGGCACGCCAGCCCAGCTTCCCGGGCCCTATGCCCACGCCAGCCCGCTGTTTTATGTCGGGTTCGCCGGCCTGCCCAAAGGCACGCTGCCGCCGACGCTGCTTATCCATGGCGAAGGCGATGCCATGGTGCCCTCGGCGCACAGCGAGCGCTTGGCCGATGCGCTGCGCCGTGCTGGCTATACGCCGCAGACTCTCTTCATCCCGCTCGCCGAGCACGGCTTCGACTTCCGCCCTGGCGGGGCCGGCGAGCAGCTAGAGCGTGCGCAGGTGCTGCGCTTTCTGCAGAGCGCGCTCTAGCCACCAGCGACGAGGCTTGCTAGGGGTTGTCCTGGGCCGATCCGGCGCGCGATAATGACCGCACCCACTTGCAGTCTGGGGCCCTGGAGCATGCTGGATCCACATTCCGTCTTTGATCCCGACAAGAGCGAAAGCCAGCTGATTTCTCTGTCGATGCTGGCTGATGACGCCATCGATGATCTGCCCTTTGGCGCCATTCGGCTGAACGCCGAGGGCATCATCCTGGGATACAACCGCTTTGAGTCGCGGCTATCGGGACTGGCGCCGGCCCGCGTCATCGGCAAGAACTTCTTCACCGAGGTCGCGCCCTGCACCAACGTGCAAGAGTTCGCCGGCCGCTTCCGCGAGGGCGTGCAGCGAGGCGAGCTTCACGCCGTCTTCCCCTACATCTTTTCCTTCTCGCCGCCCTGCCAGGTGACGATCACCATGTACGTCCATCGCGCGACTGGCAACGCCTGGGTCCTGGTCAAGGCCGACGCGCTCTAGCCTCGCAGCCAGATGGGCCGCGGACTCAGCGGGCCGGCACGCACTCGCGCTGGGCGCGCACGGCATCCCACGATCCCGGCTGCGACGGGGGCACCGGCAGGGTCAGCGTCGGTCCACGATTGCCGGCCAGATCCACGGCGGTGATGCGCAGCGGACCACTCGCCGCGGGCGGCAAGCGGACTTCTAGCAGGCGACACCAGGCCGTCAGCCACTGCGGCTCGCCCGCCCCTTCGACGAGATAGCGCAGATGCTCGGTGGGCGTCTCGCTGTCTTGGGCGCTCACCGTTGCGATGAGCCGAGCATGGCCATCATCACACAGGCCGCCCGAGGCCTGAAAGCGAGCCAGGTGAACGCCGCGACTCACCTGCACTGCACCCGGTGGCGTCCGATCTTCGGCAGCGCCCGTCTGAAACTGCAGGACCCGCTGCCGCTTGCCCGCGAGCAGGCCGTAAACGGAATAGCCCGCCCCCGGCGCGAGCGGCTGCGGCGACTGCACGCGCACCACGACCTCGTCGCTGTGTGCCTCAGCGCTGAGCTTGCGATCCGGCGCCGCCGCCCCATCGCGCTGCAGCACAAAGGAGTCGAGCGCGACGTGATCGACATGCATCACGCCGAACGAATAATCGACGTTGCGCGGTAGCAGCGGCCGGTCCTTGGCGGCCAGCGTCGCCGGCCCCTGCGCGAAGAACGGATTCAAGCGGATGGTGTTGAGCATCGGCGGCTCGCAGGCCCACGCAATCCCCCAACCAGAAAGCAGCGACAGACCCAAGACAAGCGCAGCACGCATCGGCTCAGAATAGCAGCCGGGCCCCCGCCACAGTCGCGCGATTGCGACGGCCCAAGTCAGCGGGTGCGGACCTTAAGCGGGCAGCACGGACGGCAGGATGCTCTGGCCGCGGGCCCAGGCCGGCAGGCCGAAGCTGTCGCACAGCGTCTGCGCCACGTCGTAAAAGCCCTGGCGCACGCCCAGGTCCGGCGTCTTGGGCGCGGCATCGCCGCCCATAAAGGCGATCAGCGGCACGTCTTCGCGCGTGTGATCGGTGCCGGCGAACGTCGGATCGTTGCCGTGATCGGCGGTCAGCATCACCAGATCGCGCGGGCCGATGTGCTTGCGTAGCTCGGGCAGAAAGCCATCAAACTCGACGAGCGCGCGGGCATAGCCAGCCGGGTCGCGGCGGTGGCCGTACAGCATGTCGAAGTCGACCAAGTTGACGAACAGCAGACCGGAAGACAGGGACGACAGCGCCTTGAGCGTGTGCTCCAGCCCGTCGCGGTTGCCTTCCGTGTGAATGTTTTCGCTGACCCCGTGGCCGGCGAAGATGTCCCAGATCTTGCCGACCCCGACGACCGGCAGCGAGGCGCCGCGCAGCGCATCCAGCACCGTGGCTTGCGGCGGCGGCATGGCGTAGTCGCGGCGGTTGTAGGTACGGCGGAAGGCGCCGGGCTGACCGACGAAGGGTCGGGCGATGACGCGACCGATGTTGTACTCGTCGCAGAGCTTGCGCGCGATCTCGCAGGCGCGATAGAGCTCGGGCAGCGGCACCACCGCCTCGTGCGCGGCGATCTGAAACACGCTGTCGGCCGAGGTGTAGACGATGTAATCGCCGCTCTGCAGGTGGGCTGGCCCCAGCTCGTCGAGGATCACCGTGCCCGAGGCCGGCTTATTGCCCAGGACGCCGCGGC
>DAORCZ010000807.1:0-4243 GCA_035345735.1 Pseudomonadota bacterium
GCTCCCTAACCAGCCCAAGGGGATCGCGATGCATCCCAGCACGTGCCTTTCGCCAGCCCTGGGGTACCGGAATGCGTCCCAGCGGGTTGCATCAAGTCGCCTCAGAGGACCTCGACGCATCGCAGCGCCTCGCTTGAGGTAGGTCTAGGGGGCCTCGACGCATCTCGTCGCCTCGATCTGAGCAGCCCTTTGGCACCTCGATACATCGCGGCATGTCGATCCGAGCAGCCTCAGGGCGCCTCGATGTATCGCGTCGCCGCGATCCGGGGAACCCTGGGGTCGGTCCCTTGACGAACCTGGGATCAGTTCCTAGCCTTCGCGCATGCCAACTACTCAAGACCTCATACAGAATTGGGATCCCAGCCTCTATGCACGATCGCCTCTGCTCAACATCGCCAGTGGGATTTCGCTGGGACAGGCGCTGATTCACTACTGCCCCAAGGATGCTGAGCCGCAGGTGAAGGAGGCGGCAAAGGGCCTCAAGGCCGCGGTCGCCGCCGCGCAGAGCGCTTGGGCTCAGAAGCAGGCGCAGCTGGCGCAGACGGTGCTGTCGCCGGCTGAGCGCCGGGCCATCGATACCAGCGGGGATCGCTGCTGGGGAGCGCTGCACGCCATCTTGGAAGCCAAGGCCAGCCTGCCGGCGGATGAATACCCGCAGGCCAGCAAAGCCAGCCGCTTAAAGACGCTGCTGTTTCCCGACGGGCTGCGCTTTCTGACCTGGCGCTATGCCGAGCAGCTAAGCGCCATGGACACGCTGCTCCTGCGCATTGAGCGCGAGGGCCTGGCCGGCGACATCGACCAGCTATGCGGCAAGGAGCTTCTGGCCCTGATCCAGGCGACCCAGGTGCGCTACCGAGCCATGGTGCGTGGCCAAGAGGCGCTGCCCAACCTGCCGGAAGCCAGCCTGCGCGATCATGTCCAGGCGCTGAGCGAGGCCATTGTCGACTACGCGCTGGCCATCTGCTCGACCGTGAACCGTCGCCAGGGCGAGTCGGTGCTGCGGGCCAAGACGGCGCTTTCCCCCATCGACCAGCACCGCGAGCAGCTAAGCCAGGGCGGCAGCGAGCCGAGCCCTGCCGAACCCGCACCGACCCCGGAGCCGGCGCCGACGCCCTCGCCGACCCCTGGGCCAGCCGGCGGCTAGTGGATGTGCCGGGCCAGTGGCGCAGCGGCTGCTCGCAGATCGGATATCGTGTCCTCTGTGTCAGCTCGATGCGCGGCCCACCCCCTTCGGGCTCACCCCCGTGTTCTGGGGTGGCTGATCGGGCTTAGCCTGCTCAGCGCGCCGGTGGCCATCGCCCATCCGCAGTTTGGTCCTGCGACGGTCAACCGCTATGCCCGCCTGGTCTTGACCGCACCCGATCGCGCCCGCCTGTTTTATACGGTGATGGTCGGGGATATCCCGGCCCTGCGGCTGCGCCAGGATGCAGATGCCGACCACAACGGACACCTCGATCCTGCCGAGCAAGCGGCGCTGCAGGCGAAGCTGGCGGCCCAGGTGCAGGGGGGCCTGTCGCTGCAGGCGGGGGGCGGTCCGATCGTCCTGAGCTGGGAATCTTCGCAGCTGGTCTTGGGCGATCTTGCGGTGTCGGCGCGGGCCTTTTCGTTCGATGTCATGGCCGTCACACAGCCCGCGACTGCCCCGTTTGGCGCGCTTCACTACGAAGATCAGGTGCCGCTGTCGCCGGTCGGCGAAGTCGAGCTGCGCGTCGAGGAAGCGCCCGCTGTCTGGCTGCGCGAGAGCCGAGGACCCACGCTGGCGGAGGCCCGCTCTTCTCCCGAGGGGCAAGCGAAGGGCGAGCCTCTGCGTCTGTTTCAGACCTACGGCACACCCAGCAGCGCTGCCGGGTTCGCGGTGGATCTGCAGGTCGCAGCGTCTGAATCGCCCGGCCCGCCAGCTGCCATTGCTCCCCCTCGGCGGTGGCCAGTGCCACTGCTATGGCTGGCCGGGGGCGGGCTGCTGGGGGGGCTGATTCTCGGCGTCGCTCGCCGGGTCGCCCGCCGTCGCAGCTAGCCTCGCGCTGTTTGGGGCGCTTGCATTCGCCCTGCGGTCACGCGGGCTTGGGCGGTCGCGGGGGCGGCTCGAAAAAGGCGATGGAACCGCAGCTTGGGCTGGCTCGTACGCAGGATTGGTGTCCTGTGCCCGCGTCCACGGTTTTGCTGCGGTCCAGCCGACACCGACTGGTTCGTAAGGGGAGTGCCGGTCCGTACCGGCCTTCAGAACACGCCTAATCAGGAGTTGTGCATGAAGAAAGTACTTTGCCTATGTGCCCTGGGGTTGGCCACGGCGCTGCCGCCCTCTGGCCCGGCGCTCGCCGCCGACCACCGGGACGGTGACTTCGTCCTGGCTGACCCATCTACGGATGTCAACGACGTCTACACCTGGATGTCCTCCGACGGTGCCAAGGTGTATCTGGCGATGACGGTCTTCCCGGCCGCCAATGCCACCACGTCGAAGTTCTCGACCGCAGCGTACTATGTGTTTCACACCGCCAGCCGGGCCACCTTCGGCGCGACGACAGCGACGCCGCTCGATGTCATCTGTTCGTTCGACTACAACCAGCGCATCAGCTGCTGGGTCGGTAGCTCGACGAACTTTGTCGGTGGCGATGCCAGTGCCACCGCCGGCATCAGCAACGCTGCCAACACGATCAAGGTCTTTGCCGGTCCGCGCAAAGATCACTTCTTCTTCAACCTGGATGGCTTCAACCGCGCCCGCGGCCTGGTGCGGACGAACGCCGCTGGCCTGACCTTCAACGGTGACGGCTGCCCGACGGCCCCCGCCGGGACGCTGAACACCGTCGCGATGGCGCTGCAGCAGAATTCCGCGGGTGGCACTCCGGCCGTCGACTTCTTCCGCACCCTCAACACGCTCGCCATCGTGCTGGAGATCGACAAGACCCTTCTGAACAAGGGTGGCGGGTTTATCAGCGTTTGGGGCGGCACGCACCGCAAGGGCTAAAGGAGACACACCCTATGAAGAAACTTCTACTTTCTGCCTTTGCGCTGCTCATGGGCTCGGCTTTTGGCTGTGGCGCAACGGATAAGTGCGCGGCGGTCATGTGCGGCTCGGGCCAGATCTGTGATGGGGCCAGTGGCTCCTGCGTCGCCAGCGACAAGTGCAAGGGCGTCACCTGTGGCGCCAGCGAGTTCTGTGACGGCGCCAGCGGCATGTGCGTCGCCAGCGATAAGTGCAAGAGCGTGTCCTGTGCCACCGGCCAGGTCTGCGACGGCGCCACCGGCATGTGCGTGGTCAGAGACCAGTGTGCCAACGTCAACTGTCTGGGCGGCCAGGTCTGTAACCCCGGCAATGGCATGTGCGAAAACCCGGCGGTGCCGACCCTGGGCATGCTGATCGATCGCATGGGCCGCGCGGCCGTCAACACCGCGCTGACCAATCCCTTCGATCTGTATCGGCCTGCCGGTTCGACGGGCCAGATCGAAGCCAGCGACGTGACCAAGAACCGCTACAACCGCGACGCCAGCCCGGCCAACTGGATCACCAACTGGGGCGCCACCCCGGCAAGCGCTGCCAACGCCGCTGTCAACTTCCACCTGGCGATCCTCGATGGCCTCGACGGTGGAACTTGCGGCAACCAGCTGGCGTTCAACACCACCACCAAGTACGCCACGCTGACCAGTGTGCTGGCGGCTGACGTGCTGCAGGTCGACAGCACGCGCACCACCTGCAACCAGTACCTGGGCGTCGAGCTGAACGCCCTGGGCGTCGCCAACACCGACTGCGGTGGCCGCACGCTGTCGATGGACGTCGCCGATATCACCTACTCGGCAGTGGCGATCGGCGCGACCTCGGGCGTCACCGATGGCATCGCACAGAGCACGCCGCCAGCGACCACGTTCCCGTTCTTCACGGCGCCGCAGTAAGTCCGGCTCTCTGAGCGATGGGCTTCTGGCCTACTCGCTTTTGGAGTGAGCGCTGCGCCCCACCCCGCGATCGGTGGGTGGGGCGCAGCCCAGCCCGTAACGTAAAGAGAACTGAGGACCGATCACCGAAAAGCCTTTCAGGAGGCCATGCTTCTATGCGTACCGCCCCTGGCTATCGCCTGCTTCTGCCGGTTGGTTTGCTGCTGCTAGGCACCGGCTGTCCGACGCGACCACTGCCTCCTACGACGGGGACGGCCCAGACCGAAGCTCGCCCGTCGCTGCCGGGGGCCTCAGCCGCCCCGGCGACCGCAGCCGTCCCGGCGCCTGCTGCCCCGCCGTCCGCCGCCCCTGCGCCGCG
>DAORCZ010000808.1:0-4242 GCA_035345735.1 Pseudomonadota bacterium
ACAGCGCGACAAGCTATTCCTGATTACTTCGCACGTGATGAGCGACCTCGAAGAGCTCGGCATGATTGAGCAGCGGCATACCTCCGCGGGCCGCATCCCAACGCAGCTTGGCCTGCGTTTCTTCGTCGATTCGCTTCTGGAAGTGCGGCAGTTCTCCGACCAGGAGCGCGAGGATCTGGCGACGAAGCTCTCCTTTCCAACCGGTGTGATGGATGCCGCGCTGCGCGAGGCGAGCAAAGTGCTGTCTGACCTTTCGTCGCACACCGTCGTGGTCACGCTACCGCGAGCCGCCGATGAAGTACTGCACCACATCGAGTTTGTCCGGGTTCGCGACTCGGCGCTGCTCGCTGTGCTGGTCAGCCAAAGTGGTCGCGTGCAAAACAAGCTGGTCCAGCTGGGACCCACTGAGCAGCTGAGCAGCGACGATCTTGAACGCATCCACAACTACCTCAACTTGAAGCTGGAAGGCCGCACCCTGGCGGAGGTGCGGCGGCACGTCGAAGACGAACTAGCCAGTGAGCGCATCCGCTATGACGCGCTTGCCCACCGTGCTCTGTTGCTGCAGCAGCAGGCGCTACCCGACCCCGAGACCAGCGTCCTCGTGACCGGACAGGCCAACCTCATCAGCCACCTGCTGGACGACGAGCCTCACCCCGATCCAGAGCGTCTCAAGGCCCTCCTACGGGCCCTCGACGATCGCCGCATCCTGCTCCAGCTTCTACAGCAGACTGAGGCGGCGAGCAGCTTGCAGGTGTTTATCGGCGCCGAGAACGGCGTGCCGGAGCTGTCGGATAACTCGGTCGTGGCCTCGGCCTATGGCGACGGTCGCCGGGCGGTCGGAGCACTGGGAATTATCGGTCCGACGCGCATGAATTACTCGCGGGTTATTGCGCTTGTGGACTTCACTGCACAACTTCTGTCCAGCGTCATGACGCAGCCGCGCTAGGCTGGCCCTCCCGCAACAACTTGAACACGCACACAACCCCTGCCCCTCATGACGCCGGCAAACGCTGCAGCGATTGCGCGGTGGGATGACAGCGCCGCAGGGCAGAACTCGAAGGACAGGAGACACGCAACCATGTCGACTCAGGATCAGCACGAGCAAGCGCCCCCCGCAGCCAACGCCGGAGCTGCCGGTGCATCCTCAGGATCGCCCAGCCCTGAGGCCGCGGACGTCGCCAAGCTGACCGCTGAAAAAGGCGAGCTCAACGACCGTCTGCTGCGGTTAGCTGCGGAGTTCGAAAACTACAAGCGCCGCACCCGCAAAGAGCAAGACGACGCCGCCGTGCGCGCCACCGAGTCCGTGCTCAAAGAGATGCTGCCGGTCATGGACAACCTCGATCGCGCCATGCAAGCCGCCAAGTCGGGCGATGGAGCCAGCGCCGGCAACGCTCTTGTCGAAGGCGTGCAGATGGTGCAGAAGCAGTTCCTCGGCGCGCTGGAGAAGTTCCAGGTCAAGCCCTTCGACGCCGAGGGCCAACCCTTCGATCCGCAGGTGCACGAGGCCGTCTCGCAGCTAGAAACCGACAAAGTGCCGCCCGGCAGTGTCGCCTCGGTGTTTCAGCGGGGCTATCGAATTGGGGCGCGCTTGCTGCGGCCGGCCCTGGTGGCGGTGGCAAAGGCCCCGGCCGGACTTCCCAACTAACCCGGCCTCCCCGCGCCAAGCTCAGAGGATCTCGCCCCATTGGCCAAGCCGCGTGACTATTACGAAGTCCTGGGTGTCTCTCGCGATGCGGACGAGGGCGAGCTCAAGCGTGCCTACCGAGCCTTGGCGCTGCGCTATCACCCCGACCACAACCAGAACGACAAAGCCGCCGAGGAGAAGTTCAAAGAAGTCTCGGCTGCGTACGCCGTGCTCTCCGACCCGGAAAAGCGAGCGCGCTACAATCGCCTCGGCCACCTGGGCCTCACACCAGCCGGAGCAGGCGCCGATGCCGTCAGCTTGGATCTCGAGAACGTCAAAGAGTTCTTCGACAGCATCTTCGGCGATATCGGCGACCTGCTAGGCCGCAAGCGAGGCCGCAGCGGGGGCCGAGACCTGCGCTACACCGTCGAAATCTCGCTGCGGGAAGCCGTCCTGGGGGCCCAGAAGAACATCTCGTTTCCCATTCGCGGCGACTGCGCGACGTGTCGGGGCAGTGGGGCCCGCGGCGGCGAAGCCGGGTTGCGTGTCTGTCGCAGCTGTGCCGGCAAAGGTGAGCTTCGCGCCCCTGGCTTTCTGCCCATCCGTCGTCCCTGCAGCCCATGCCGCGGCACGGGCAAAGAGGTCATCGACGCCTGTCCCGCTTGTCGGGGCAGCGGCCAGACCGAGCAGCAGCGCGACTTCGTGGTCAATGTTCCCCCTGGCTGCGAGGACGGCACCACGCGGCGCTTGGCTGGGCAGGGCGAGCCCGGACGACAAGGCGGCAACAGTGGTGATCTGACCGTCGTCCTGCGCATCAAGCCGCATCCACTGATTCGTCGCGAAGGCGTGCTGTTGCACTGTGATGTGCCGCTGAGCATCAGCGAAGCGGCGCTCGGCGCCGAGCTGGAAGTCCCGACGATCGATGGCCGGGTCGAAATGAAAGTACCGCCGGGCACTCAGTCCGGCACGGTCTTCCGCCTGCGTGGCAAAGGCGTCCTCGCACCGAGTGGCCAGCGCGGCGATCTGCATGTGCGGGTGCTGGTCGAGACCCCCAAGGCGCTCGACGAGCGCGCGAGGCTGGCGCTGTTGGAGCTAGCGAGCCGGCTGGCGCCGAGCAACCACCCCCAGAAACAGCACTTTGTGGCCGCGATGGCGCAGCTTGAAAAGGATGACGCGCCGACGGCGCTGACCTCCGAAAAGGCCAAGAAGCGTTAGCGTGCATCGCCGCGCCCATCGCTGTTTGCGTCGCTGCTGGCTGCCTAGTCCCCCCATTGGCCGAGCCTCTCGACGGCAGAGCCTCGGATGTCATACGCTAGAGGAGATACCATGTCATCTCCTCGGGATCGCGGTGCAGCGGATGGGGCATCGAAGTCGGATCAGGCAGGCGGGGTAGCCAAATCCACAGAGCCGCCTTCGCCTAACGCTGTCGCCCAGACGCTACCTGGTGAGGCCTTGATGGCAACCCTGCCTCCTGCCGACGCACCCGCCTCGGGGCGCTCGCTGCGCACGCGGCGGACAGACACGGGCGCCGACCGCGAAGCCGACGGCCAGTTTGCCGTCACCCTTGGCCCCGATGGGCCCATCGATCCGCACGCGGCCACCTTACGGCCGTCTGATCACATCGACCCCTATGCCGAAACCCTTTCGCCATCGCGGAAGTCCGCGGCCCTTGCTGACACGATGGCTCCCGAGGACCCGGCCACCGGCAGCACGCTAGGCCCAGAATCCGCCGCCAGCCTGCGCGAGCACTCGCTTGACGGCGTCGTCTCTGTCGGCGACATGTCACGCCTGCACAGCGAATATCCGGTCGTCCGCTGGGATCGCTACGAGTTCCAGAAAAAGTTGGGGCAGGGCGGCATGGGCGCCGTCTACAAGGCCCGTGATCGTCGCCTCGGTCGCGATGTCGCCCTCAAGTTCATTCGCGGCGGCGATCCCAACATGGTCATGCGCTTTCTGCAGGAGGCCCGCGCTCAGGCCCGCATCGACCACCCACACGTCTGCAAGGTCTACGAAGTCGGCGAGGTCGAGGGCAAGGCCTACATCGCCATGCAGTACGTCGACGGCCACAGCCTAAATCGCGCCGCCAAAGACCTGTCGCTGACCGAAAAAGTGCTGCTCATGCGCCAGGTCGCCGAGGCCATGCACGAGGCCCATCGACTCGGCATCATTCACCGCGATCTCAAACCCGACAACATCATGGTCGAGCGCCTGACCGACGGTACGCTGTCCCCCGTCGTCATGGACTTCGGCCTGGCGCGGGAATCCGGCGATAACCGTGGCCTCACCGAGAGCGGCGCCGTCATGGGGACGCCCGCCTACATGGCGCCCGAGCAGGCCCGCGGCGACGTCCGCACCCTCGACCGCCGCGCCGATGTCTACAGCCTGGGCGCTACGCTTTACGACCTTGTCGCCGGCAGTCCGCCATTCGATGCCGAGAGCATCGTCGATGTGTTGATGCAGGTGATGAACGAGGACGCCGTCCCGCTGCGCAATCGCCTGCCATCGGTACCCAGCGATCTTGAAACCATCGTCATGAAGTGCCTGCGCAAAGAGCCAGGCGCTCGTTACGACTCGGCCAAGGCACTGGCCGACGATCTGCAGCGCTACATCGACGGCGA
>DAORCZ010000809.1:0-4242 GCA_035345735.1 Pseudomonadota bacterium
GCGAGCCCGTCGTGCACTGCTTGACGCCGCAGCCCAGACGCAGCGACTTGGCCCACACCACCTGTGTGTAGTGACCGCAGCTCTTCCCCGACGCGCAGGTGTTGGTCGAGTATGTATAGAACTGCTTCTCGGACACCCAATCAGCGACGACAGCTTGGGCATTGCCCTGGCCGGTGTCGGCGTAGATGTTTTCGCCATAGCTGCCGCCCGAGTGCATGAACTGGCAGTTATTCGCCCAGGCCTGCGCCGTCGCTGCGATCGCAGAATTCCAGGCCAGCGCCGGCATCGGCGTGGCCGGGGCCGGACTGACGGAGGCGCGCGCCGTGTTGTGTGCAGCCGTGATGCCGTTCAAAAGGGCGTTGCCCTCTGGATCGCCGCCGCTAGTTCCGGCCATATCGCCACTGGCGCCCATGTCGCTATTGCCGGGGTCCATACCGCCGTCGCCATCCGCCGACATGCCAGCGCCGCTACAGCCGGCCACTCCGATCGCCAGCGCCAGCACCAGACCGCCCGCGAGATCGCTACGAGCCCGCCTGCTGACGTCGCCCAAGGTTTCAAACCGCGCAGAGAAATGAGGGGTGTGCATGAGAACATCGTAGGCAGAAAGGGGCGGGTTTGTCGTCGCTGACGGAAAATCGCAGGCGCAATGCCAGCTTGGCGCAAGGTGCAGGTCGGCCGGGGCACCGCCTTCTTGCCCCTTCGTCGTCTGTCGTCGTGGTACCGTGACAGCTATGCTCTGTCCACGCTGCAAAGAGCCCCTGCATGCGACGCTAGAGCAGACGCCTAGCGGGCGCGTTGAGATTGATCGCTGCGCCGCGTGCCATGGTGTCTGGTTTGACGCAGGCGAATTGGCGATGCTGGCCCAGCTCGGCAATAGCGAGGCTTTCGCGCTGCAATCGCCGCTCCTCGCTGGCGACAGTGCGAGCGTGCCCTGCCCCCGCCATCCCGAGACGCGGATGTTGGAGCGCCAGCTGCTGCCGACCAAGTCTCGCCTGGTCCCGCTGGGCGGCGATGACAGTGGGCCGCTCACGATTGATCAGTGCCCTACCTGCCATGGACTGTGGTTTGACGGCGGCGAGCTCGATCAGCTGGCCAAGTCGCTGCGCGACTCGCGTCTAGCGCCGTTTCTGGCCGATCCCGAGGTGATGGATCGACCCGGCTCGGCTTGGCGCTGGATCTTCATGCTCCTCACCGGCCTGCCGGTTGAACAGTGGCAGCCGCGACTCCGTCGCCCGCTCTCGGTGATGACCTTGATCGCGCTGTGCGCCGTCGTCTTCCTGTGGCAGCTAAGCGCCCCGGGGCACGACATGCTGACCGATCAGTATGGCCTCGTCCCCTCGCGCATCCTACAGAGCGGTCCCTGGCCCCTCCTGTTGCACATGTTCATGCACGGCAACTTGTTGCACATCCTTGGCAACATGTACTTCCTGTGGGTCTTCGGTGACAACGTCGAGGATCGCCTCGGGCCGCTGCGCTTTATGTACCTGTACTTCGCGGCCGGCTTCGGCGCTGCGCTCTGTCACGCCGTGCTCACCAACCGCCCCGACATCCCCGCCGTCGGAGCCTCGGGCGCAGTGGCCGGAGTCATGGCGGCCTATGTCGTGCTGTTCCCCCAAGCGCGTGTCGTCTCGATGATCATGTTCTTCAGCGTGCGCTGGAAGACGAGCACGTATCTCTTGGTCTGGCTGGGCTATCAAGTGATCGGCGCGAGCCTGGGGATTCCTGGCATCGCATGGTGGGCGCACATTGGCGGATTCATCGTCGGCTATCTCGTCGCGCGACCGTACCGCCTGGGGATCGCCGAGCCCAAGTCACCCAACGAAGTGGCGTGGCCTCCGCACCGCGCGACCGCTACCGCGCCGTCACCGAACAGCCCGCGGCGGATGGAGTGGTACTAAGCCCACCGACGCCCCGGCCCCTCACCTAGCCGCGGCATTCCCGCCAATCCCCCCGCTCCCAACGTCCGCTACTTGATGTTGACGGTCACAACGCCCTGGCGCTGTGGGTCCACACGCGTGTTGTTGTCGTCGTTGTAAAAGAGGATGAGGCGGATTTCTTTTCGCCCCGCCGTGACGATCTGCGCCGGGTCGATGATTGTGGCGTTGGGGACCAGGAAGGGATTGGCATCGTTGGGGATGACCGTGGTCTCAGCCAGGTAGTTGCTGGGGCCGATGAAGGCCCGCACCTTGCCTCGGCCGTACTCCTTGCTCGCCCCGCTGCCGATCTTAAACGGCACCATAGCAGGTCCGCTTGAGTCATAGCCACCGACGGTAAACCGCACGTCGATCGGCTTGCCAGCTTCCAGGGTCTGATCGGCAACCGGCGAGATGATGCTGACCACCGGCGACGTGTCCGGCGGCTGCTCACAGCCGGCGCTCGCCGCAAGAATGAGCAGGGCACTGCCCAACGCCGCACTGAAGCGAGTGATGCATCGGCGGACATAAGCTGTCTTCGTCATAAAGGCCTCTAGGTTTGAAGGGTGATGCGTTGAGGTGAGGAGGGAATGCGGGCTGAAGGCGCCCCAGTCGCTGACCGCGCTAGCCTGGCCAGCGCGCGGCAGCCGGGGAATGCGAGGCTAGTTGATGCCGCAGAGGGGGTCGTCGGAGCCTTTGCAGCGCTCGAACTTGGCCTTCTTCTCGCGCTCTTTGGCAGCCTTTCGCTGGGCATCGGCTTCCGCCGCAGCAGCCGACGCGCGACGAGCCGCATCGCGCGCCTGTCGGGCCAGCTCGATACGCTCTTTCTCGTCGGTGGCGCTGCCGAGCATCTTGCTGATGCGATCGACTTCGCCCATCTTCTCGGTGAGCACCTTCTGCAATCGATTCTGCTCGTCTTTGTCGGCCTTGCGCTCGGCATCCAGCTTGGCGATGAGCTGCCGACGGGCTTCCATCTTGGCAGCCGCCTGGCTGCGGTTGACGACGATCAGAATGACGACCGAGAGCGTCACCAAGGCAGCCGCCACCGCCCCGATCAGCTTCCACGGGATCGGCTTGGTGCGAATGGCCTCGGCCTCGGCGGCCAAGCGGTTTTCTTCGATCCGCGCCTGCGCCTCGATGCGAGCCCGACGCTCGGCCTCTTCCAGGCGAACGCGGTCCTCCATCTCTTTGCGCTCTTTTTCTTCGCGGGCGCGCCGCTCGGCGTCTTTCTGCGCCTTGATGCGGGCTTCTTCAGCCTCGCGGATCGCGCGCTCGGCGTCCTCTTTGGCGCGTCGATCGGCCTCGATCGCCGCCACGCGCGCATCTTCTTCTTCGCGCTGGCGGTCTTCTTCGAGCTTGTGCAGCTCTTTGAGGGAGAACAGAAGCGAGTTTTCTTCGCGAGCCATTGCTACCAGAACTCCTCGGCATCCCGTTGGGCAGTCGCAACGATCGCGACGGTCGCCCCGGTAAAAGTTCTCTAGATAATACCGTGCTCCCCGAGCTTTTTACAGAGGTTGACCTGTGGCGGCGGAGCGGGGTACGACGCGACTCCCATGTCGAATCGGATGAGCCAGTTGACCGTGCCTGCCTCTTTATCGCTTTTAGCGCCCCCTGTCATCAGTTTTGGCAGTGCCCGCAGTGCCAGCCGGGCAAGCAGCCTGAGCCTAGTGATCCTCGTTAGCTGCCTTTCTCCGACGCTGAGCCAGGCAAAGCCGGCGGTGGTAAAGGACAGCACACAGTTCGGAGTAGCGGCGAGCCCAGCCGCAAAGTCGCCGCCGGCAGGCGCTCAGCCAGGTACGGGTTCGCTGCTGCACCCCGATGAGCGCCACTTGGGTCAGCTTCGCCAGCTGACGGCCGCCGGCGAAAACGCTGAGGCCTACTGGTCCTTCGACGGCCAGCGATTGAGCTTGCAGGCGACGACAGCGAACGACAAATGCGATCAGATCTATACGCTGGACCTGGGAACCCCGGGCATGGGGCTGGGCACGCTAAGCCCGGTCAGCGGCGGCCATGGGCGACATACGTGTAGCTACTATTTTCCGGGAGGAGATCGACTGCTGTTCAGCTCGACCCGCCACCTCGGAGACGCCTGCCCGCCGACCCCGGATCGCAGCAAGGGATATGTCTGGCCTCTGTATAACTACCAAATCTACAGTGCGAAGCCAGATGGCTCTGATCTCAAGCGCCTAACCCAGACCCAGGCCTACGATGCGGAAGCGACCGTCTGTCGCGACGGCAGCGTCATTTTTACCTCCGATCGCGACGGTGACCTGGAGCTGTACCGCATGAACCTCGACGGTACGGGGGTTAAGCGACTGACCAATGCCCC
>DAORCZ010000810.1:0-4225 GCA_035345735.1 Pseudomonadota bacterium
AGCCGCAGAAAATAGCTAAACCTCGCGGGCATGGAAGCTGAAAATGCCGGTCGCGCACCGTGGCCTGCGGCTGCGGTTTCCGCTTGTCCCGGTCGGCAACGGCCGCCCCCCAACCCCGGAGCTTGCCCATGCTGTCTCATCCCACCGACGCTGCAGTCTCGCCCCCTACTCACTGTGCGACCGCCCCCACGCCGCCACGTCGCGGTCGCCTCGGCTTCGTCGCCCGCACGCTGACCGGGGGCGCGCTGCTCTTTTCGACCTGGCCGGGCTGCGGGGGGGAGGTGGACGTTGATCCCGGCCGCGCCGAGCCGGGGCTCTCTGCCCAAGAGAGTCTGGGCCAGACGACCGAAGCCCTCGGCGGCACGTGGAGCCCGCTCGGCGTCGGGGTCAGCTATCGCGCCGGCAGCAGCGGCAGCAACGTCTTTATCGGCTACGCCGGCTACAACATCAGCGATGACGGGGCCAAGGCCTGGGTCGATGCGCTGTACGCCGCGCGCCTATCGCGACTGCAGGTCGGCCACCTGTACGCGGTGCGTGGGCCGGCGGATGTGACCTACTCGCGACGCGAGATCGGCAATACCAAGCTCATCGCGCACCTCCTACCGCGGATTGGCAGCAGCACCAAGCTGGTCACCATCGCTTCGCACTCGAGCGGGTCGTATGTCGCCAACGAGTTCTTTGGCTTCGTCTACGACGGCAGCCTCGACCCCGGAGGCAAGCTGCTCGACCGCGCGGTCTACTACAACCTCGACGGCGCCGGCGGCTTGACACGGACCGACGTGAACAAGCTGTATCGCACGTTCTTTGTGCATGCGCAGGACAGCCGCGGCGGCAAGTCGCCGAACGCGACGACGATGATCAACCTGGCGTACTCGTTCGTGCCGCGGGCGGGCTCGGTGGCAGTGTCCGGCGACGGCACCGGCTGTAGCGCGGGAGCGCCCTGGTGTCTGCACATGGTGCTGGTCAGTACACGACCGCATAACCCGAGCGGCACCGACGGTCGCGATTACTCAGACTTCGCCGGCCGGCCGGTGCAGACCAGCTATCTGGATCAGACCTGGGCGCTGCTCAGTGGCCTTGCGGCACGGCCTTAGACGACGGCGCAGCGTTAGTGGACCGGGGCCAAGCGCAGGTCCCCCGACTTGCTGCGCCCGACTTTCACCAGCTTGCCGGTCTTGCTCTCCAAGATGTCGTACGACTTGCAGACCAAAAGAAGGTCGGAGCGAGCCTTCTTGGTCGCCGGCTTTTCGTCACTGAGCTTGGCCAGCGCGCCGTTCGCGATCGCCACCTTGTCCTTGCCGCAGGCGATCTGACCCAGCGTGCTGTAGAGCAGCGGATGCGGTCGCTTGGTGAGGGCCCGCCGCAGCACCTTGAGCGACTCATTCGAGTCGCCGATGCGGGCCAGACGCTCGGCTTGGTAGACGGCTTCGACGACCTCGTCGGGGGGAGGCGGCGGCCCAGGCTCGGGCGGGGCTTGCGATACCGATGGAGCCGGCTCTGGACTGACCGGCGGAGCCGCGGCCTTGAGCGCTGCTGTCGCCCCCGCCCCCGCTTCGACGCTCGGCTTGCTGGGCTTGACGCTGGAGCGGCCAAGAAAGAATAACCCCACCGGCAACACCACCAGGACCAGGGCTGCCAGGCTCAAGGTCAGCGCGGCGCGGCGCCGCGCGCCGGCCACCACCAGAGACCACAGCACATCAGGTGCCAGCCCCGGCGGCAAGGACCGACGGCCGGCATCGCGCAGACGACGCAGCACACGCTCACCCATGCCGGGTGGGCTGCTTGGCATGGCTGGCGGCTCGGCAGAGATCGGCGCTCGTTCACCTGACCGCTCCCCGACGGCTGCTCGCTCGCCCGAGCGATCCGCAACTGCCGCTCGTTCACCGGAGCGATCCCCGACTGGCGATCGTTCGCCAGAGCGATCCCCGACTGGCGATCGTTCGCCGGAGAGGGCCATCGCCGGCATGGTCTGGCCCAGCGGATTCGCCATCGTCTCGCGGTGGCCATCGACGCTAGGCGCGGGGGCCGGTGGACCCGGCGCCTGGGGGATGCTCGTCCCCTTGAGGTTGCGCATGCTGAGCTCAATGGACGGCTGCTCGCCGAAGGCCGCCCCTAGCTCGCGAAGCACCTGGGCCACCTGCGACATCGACGGCCGACGCTCCGGATCTTTGGCCAGCATCGAGTCGATCAGTGCGCCGAGCTCCGCGGGCACATCCGGCATCAGGCTGCGCAGCGTCGGGGCGGCGTAGTACATGTGCATGGCGATGTACTCGCCCGGCTCTTTGGAAACAAAGGGCGGTCGCCCGGCCAAGAGCTCAAACAGAATGGTGCCCAGGGCATAGACATCCGAGCGATCGGTGGCATTCCGGCTGCTGCGGCACTGCTCCGGCGACATGTAGATCGGCGTGCCCATCAGCAAATTGCTGTCGGTGCGCACCGAGCCGAATGAGCTCTGCAGCTTTGCGAGCCCGAAGTCGAGGATCTTCACCCGCTCGCCCCCCGGCGCCTCGGGCTCAGGGACGATGAGGATGTTTTCGGGTTTCAGGTCGCGGTGGATCACCTGCTTGGCGTGCGCTGCCGACAACGCCGAGGCGATCTGTCGCCCCAGCCGCAGAACCACGCCAGCCGCCAGCTGCTTGGAGCGACGGAAGCGACGGTACAGCGTCTCGCCCTCGAGGTACTCCATGGCCAGGAAGGTGGTGCCATTTTCTTCCCGGCCGTAGTCGAAGATGCGGACGATGCTGGGGTGCTCAACGCGATTGGCGGCGCGTGCTTCGTTGAGGAAGCGGGCGGCGATGTCCTCGCTATTCGCGAACTCGCTGCGCAGGATCTTGAGCGCGGCACGGCTGTCGATGTCCTCGCGCTTGGCCTCGTAGACGATCGCCATACCGCCCTTGCCGATTTCTCGGACGATCCGGTAGTTGCGTATGCGCTGGCCAATCATCGACTTGAGAGTCGGCCAGTCCACAAGTCCAGCTGAGCAGCGGCCCTAGCCCATGCCAAAGCCCCCCCCTGCCGGTCGACAGACGACCGATCTCTTCACTGTACATCGACTGGCCGCCGGGCCCGCCGACTTGTGCGGCTGAGCAGCCGGCCACCCCCGGCTGAAGCGCTTTGGCAAGGCCCCCTGAAGGTTTGTACAACCTAGACCGCGAGTCCGGGCTGCTCGTGCCGGTCCCGCTGCATCGACTCCCGCCGTCGAGCCGGGCCAGGCCGAGGGCGCTCGCCGCGATCGCCACGGACGCTGGGTTAGGGCGCGAGACCCACCTTCTTCATCGACACCGGCAGGCGCTGCATGAGGATCGGGCCCATCTTCTTGCCGACCTCGCCCGAGATCTCAGGTAGGAGCTTCGCCGCCTTCTTCCCCACGGGCGTCTTGTAGAACGCGATCAGCTGCTTGATCTCTTCCGTGGTGAACTTGGCCGAGTAGATCTCGACGGTCCAGGCCGCGAGATCGTTGTAAGGCATCGCATCGGCGACGGCGCGCGCCATCTTGCCCTGCGCATCCGGCGGGACCTTGCCCCCCGCGCCCTGCATCGACGCCAGCATCTGCGTCGTCATCTGGGTGATCATCGCCTGGTAGCTCTCCTGGGGCGTCACCAGCTGCACCAGCTCCATCGTGACCTTGGGATCGGCATCGGCTGCCGCCGTCGGGACGAAGCTGATCTGGCTGGCGATGCTCAGGCCCAGACCGAAGAGAAACGCGAAGGCACGAGATGATTTTTTCATCCCGGCCTTATATCACCAGCCCCCCGCTGCACCGCGAGGATTTCGTCGCGGCGACCCAGCCTCCCGTTCGCCTGGAGGCTTTACGGCACGACGTGAATCTGCATCGTGTTCGTCGAACGACCGCTGCGGAAGGGAATCGCCATCGTCAAGATGACCGGCTGTCCCGAGCGAGCCAAGCCGCGCTCACGCAGCGTGTTGAGCGTCTGGCCGATCAGCATGGCCTCGCTGTCTGCATCGGGCGCCATCATCGGCAGCACCCCCCAGTAGGCGGCAAGCTGGTGATACACGTCGCTGCTGCGCGTCATGCCGATGATCGTGGCGGCGGGTCGATACTCTGAGAGCAGTCGGGCACAGCCGCCGGAGTCCGAGATGGCGACAATGGCCGGTGCATCGACCAGGCGCGAGGCAACGACTGCAGCGTGCGCGACGGCGTTGGCGGTAACGCGGATCATCGGCCAAGCCTGCTGCGAGGTCATGCGATGGAAACGATCGCTTC
>DAORCZ010000811.1:0-1867 GCA_035345735.1 Pseudomonadota bacterium
TCCAGCAGCTTCCCGAGTTCGCGCCGTTTATCTGCTTTAACGACGACAAGCCGTGCACCGATACCTCGCCGCACGGCTTCCATACCGCCACCCTTCCGGGACGCGTTGGCAACATGACCAACTTCTTCGCCGACGTCGACATGAGTCACTCGGGCGGGCGGGCGCTATCGACCTGGCTGACCTATCTGCCGACGCCGGTTCTGGGCGGCAAGGTGCGCATCATCGACAGCATCGCGAGCTATGTCTTGATTCGGCAGATGGCGCAGGATCTGACCAAGCATCCTTCGACGGTGTGGCTGTCGGCAGAGCTTTCGGGGCAGCGGCGGCCGGTCACCGTCACCTTCGACTATCCGGCCGGGCCGGCAGCCTGCGGGCGCGTGCTGTACAGCACCTATCACACGCGCGAGCACTCGACGTCGGGCACCACCTTCCCGGGTTACTGCCCAGGTGGCGCAATGCTGGCGCAGGAAAACGTCCTCGAGTTCCTGGTCTTCGAGCTAGGGGCGTGCATCGCCCCGCCGGGATAGCGCGCTGAGAAGGGGCGGGGGGCGCGACAGGGAGGAGCGCTGGTTAGGCACAGGATGGGGGGCTACCGACGGGGGCGTGCGAGCGAGGGGAAGAGCCTGCGAGAAAAGCGGGCGGCTTACGGCTTGCCCTGTCCTGACATCAGCTGGAAGGTGTACGAGCTGCTCGACCCGCCGGTCCTCACCACCGTCGTCGAGATTGACTGACCGGGCATCAGCACACCCTCGGGCAGGAACTTGCGATAGTACGGCTTGCCGGTGCTGGTCTTGTCCTTGGCATCGACGGTCACGCTGGCCGGAAGGCCGTTCACGATGACGAGCAGGTGCGTGTCAATGACCGCGTTGCTGGTGTTGGTGATGAGCCACGTATCCTGGCTGCCGTTCGACGAGGCCAGGGTCATGCTGGCCTGCGCCGTGACATCGAGGAATTCGAGCCCCTGGTCGCGCCGCGCCAGCCCGTCGTTGTCATCGATGGCCAGCCCGCTGAGCATCATGCCGTCCTTGGCCCCCAGGGCCGCCAGATCGGGCCGATTCTTCGAGTAGTTCAGGTCGTCGGCGCTTGGCTGCAGAGCAAACAAGAACGCCGGATCGTACAGGCCGTTTTCTACGAAGTCGGTGAGATCGTCGACCTGCGACTCGCTGAGTCCCAGACCCGGCTGGCTGCTGGTGCCGCGCGGTCGGGCAAAGCGCGGGTCCAGCGTCGGCGATGCGCCGGCGGTGACGTCCTGCGGGATGCCGGCGTTGAAGTAGCTGACGACATCGCGAACGCGGGTGAACGAGCCGTTGTGGAAGAAGGTCCGCGCGTCCTTGAGCTGGCGCAGCGTCAGGCTGCGGAACTTGAAGTTGTCGCTGGCCTTGCCGGTGATCTCGGCGCGGCCGGTGTCTTCGGCGTGATAGGCGGTGGCGTGGTTGCGCGCCGCAGCGTTGAGCGCCTGCACCGGGTGATCGCCGATGCCGACGTTGGCGAAGTTCTCCTCGACAAACTGGCCGATGCCGGCGACGTCGGGATCGTTCGGTTGCTTGTTGAGCATCGGTCCACTGTGGCAACCAAAGCAGCCGGCCCCGCCGTCTTGCGCCTTGGTAAAGAATAGTCGGGCCCCGCGGAGCTGACTTGCTGACAGCGCGCTGTCATTGCCGGAAAGGAAGCGATCGAACGGCGTATCGCGCGTGACCAGGGTGCGCAGGAACGTCGCTTGCGCGCGAAGCTCGGTCTGGTCGTTCACCAGAATGGTCATGTCGGACATCGCCGTCGCCTTCGCTGACTCTTCCGGGAACGCGTCCTTGAACAGCTTCACAAAGGCCGGGATCTTCAGAAGCTCTGCCGACTGGAAGTCGAGCATGCG
>DAORCZ010000811.1:1967-4221 GCA_035345735.1 Pseudomonadota bacterium
CCTTCGCCGCCGGTGTTGAAGTTGAGCACCTGGCCGGCCTTGCCCGCCGCCTCGCCGATATGACAGGAACCGCAGGAGCCGGTCTGCTTGGTCGCTGCGGTGATCGCTGACACCTGCGGATCCGACGCCAGCACCGTCCCGCCGAACGCCATCCCAGTGGGCAGGTCGAGGGGCACCTTGGTGTTGACGTTGACGCGCGCCGTGCGCACTGGATCGTGGAACAGCAGCTTGCCGAGGAATTTCTTGGCCGCCGTCGTCTTGTAGCGACCGGGGCGGCTGGGATCGTCGGGAGGCACCGGGATGGCGTCGTCGTTGGGGGGGACGGTCAGCTTGGCGATGCCGCCGACCTGCTGCCCGATGAATTCGCGCACCGAGGTTGGGCTTGCCGGATCGACCATGACGTCGGGCATCGGGCTGCCGCCGCCGCAGGCTGCGAGCACACCCAGCGATACCAGGGACCAAGGTCCGATCAGGCCCACGATGCGCTGACGAGCCGCGCCCCCCCTCGGCCGCGTCGACGCGCTAGGGGAGGGGTCGTCGTCTTTGACACAAGCAGACCGAATAGATTGCCCGGCGGATGCACTGTTCATGATGGCCAGCTCCTTCCTGATGGTTGGCAGTCGCGCGTGACGAGGTCTCGCGGGTTGAGGTCCCCCACTTGCCACGGGAGTAAATTGCCGCCCCCCGGTGGTTCGTTACCGCCCCGCCGCGGGCCCTGCGGCGGCCATCTAGGCAGCTTGGCATGCGAGCCGCTTCCGTCGCTGAACGACTGTCTGAGCAGGGGCGCAGCGGGGGGCGATTTGCTGGCCGTGAAAGGATCTATTGCGTGCCGCGCAATAATCGCTGGCGCGCCGAGATCATCTTAGGCGGGCGGTCCCAGCCTGTGCTTATCGCCCAGCGGCGGCCTCGCGTGCGTAGGCTTCGGCCAGGTGATCGACGAAGGCTTTGACGCGCCGGACCCCGCGCAGCTCGGTGCGGTAGACCGCGCTGACCACGGTTGGCGCGGTGTGATAGCCGCCCAGCACGATCTTTAGCCGACCGGCCGCGACGTCGGGAGCGACCAGCCAGTCGGGCAGCAAGGCCAGACCCAGGCCTGCCACCGCGCTATCGCGCAGCGCGGACACGGCGTTGGTGCGCAGCGGGCCGTGCAGTTCAACCGCGGTCTGCACGCCGTCCTTGGTGAAGTGCCAGCGATCGGCGATGGCGGTGCCACCGAGGTGCACCAGCGCCTCGTGCCGCGATAGATCAGCCGGAATTTTGGGCGTGCCGCGGTGTCGCAGATAGCTGGGGCTGCCAACCACCACCCGCTGATAGCTGAGCAGCGGGCGGGCAATGATCATCGCGGTATCCGGGATGGGCGATCCGCCGCGGATGGCGATATCGACGCCTTCGGCCACCAGATCGGCTACCCGATCCTCTAGCCGCAGATCGACCCGCAGGTGGGGATGCGCGCTGAGCAGGGATGGCAGGTGTGGGCTGACCCGCGCGAGTCCAAAGGTCACCGCCGTGCTGACGGTCAGCGACCCGGCGATCCCGTGGTCGGCGCGGACGCTGTTTTGCGCCACGTCGACCTCGCGCAGCACGCGTCGGCAGTGCTCGTAGTAGCGCTGGCCGTCCTCCGTGACCGTGAGGTTGCGGGTGGTGCGCAGCAAGAGCGTCCCGCCCACCGACTCTTCCAGGGCCGAGATCTGTCGGCTCACCGCCGGCAGCGACAGCCGCAGCGCCTTGGCCGCCAGCGAGAGCCGTCCGGACTCGACGACCTTTACGAAGGTCTCCATCTGCGCCAGAAGATCCATGCCTTCGAGCGATACACCCCCTGTTGCGTCGCACGCAAGAAATCGTCAGGCGCAGACGGAAACCGCTACCGGCTAGGGGCCGGGGCTGGTGGCGACGACGCGAGCCATGTCGAGCCCGGAGAGGATGCCGTGAATTTCACGGGCGGCGGTGCACAGGATGCGGCGGGCTCGGGTCTCAAGGGCCAGGGCGGTGGCGCGGAACAGCGGCATGTTCTGCGGCAGGCAGAGCAGGGCGCAGCTCATCACCTCTTCGACGGGAGTGCTCGCCTCACGCGTGGCGGCCAAGAGGACTTCGGTCTGCGTGAACAGCCCCACCGGCCACTCCTGATCTTCCACCACCAGGCCGCGCACGCGCGCTTCCTGCAAGAGGTCGGTGGCCTCGCCGATGGTGCTGGTGGCGGAGACGGTCATGACCGGGCTCGACATCCAGCGCTTGATGGGATCGGCCACCCGCGCCG
>DAORCZ010000812.1:0-4205 GCA_035345735.1 Pseudomonadota bacterium
GCCAAGCCGACGGTGATCGTCGATCGCAGCCTGCCCCCCGACACCGGCCTGCCGCCGCCCGCCCCGGGAGGGCTTTATCCCAGCCCGGGCACGGTGGTGCTGCAGGACTACGCCAAGCTGATGTCGGCGACGATCCCGCGCGCGACGTCGTACCAGCTGGCCCTGGAGTCCTGGAACGGTCGCGCCTTCGTCGCCTATGCCACCTGGACCAGCCCCGACGCGTACATCAAAACCTTCCCCGTCACGCGGCCAAACATCTACCGCTTCCGCGTCCGCGCTCAGAATTCGCACGGATTTGGGCCCTGGTCGAGCTACTCCCAATTTGACTACGGCACCTACAGCGGCCCGCGGCCCTAGCGGCTCATGTTGCTCGTCGCCGGGGGAGCGACTGGCTTAGACTGGGGGAGATGTCCGAGCCGGCCTCGCCCTACGGCCCCATGAGCAGCCCGCAAGTCGGTCCCTACCGCCTGCTGCGCCGCATCGGCCAGGGCGGCATGGCCGAAGTGCACGAGGCAGTGGTCTACGGCGGCAGCGGATTCGAAAAGCGCGTAGCGATCAAGATGCTGCGGTCAGAGCTTCGTGGACGCGGCGACTTAGAGCGCATCCTCATCGAAGAGGCGCGGCTGGGGGCCCGCCTGCTGCATCGCAATCTGGTGCAGGTGCACGACCTGGGGCTGGATGGCGACGTCTATTACGTGCGCATGGACTTCGTCGATGGCGCGGATCTGGCGAGCCTGATTCGTCCTGGCCTGGCCCGCGGGCAGCGGCCGCCGGTGGAGCTGTCGCTGCTGATTGCGGAAGAGATCGCGGTGGCGCTCGATTATGTGCACCGCTTCTGCGATGACGCCGGCCGGCCGCTGGGCCTGGTGCATCGCGACATCAGCCCGTCGAACATCCTCTTGTCGCGGTCGGGCGAGGTGAAGCTGGCCGACTTCGGCATCGCCAAGGCGACGCATCTGACCGAGATCACGCGCGGCAACGTGCGCAAAGGCAAGTACGCCTATATGTCGCCCGAGCAGGTGGAAAATCAGCGCCTGACCGGGGCCAGCGATCAGTTCGCGCTGGGCGTAACGCTGATGGAGCTGTGCCTGGGCCGCCGGCCGTACGACGCCGACTCGGTGCTGGAGACCATGGAGCGCATCCGCCAAGCGGCGCCGCCCGATCTTTCGGGCTTAGGTGGCGAGCTGCCGACGATCATCCGCCGCTGCCTGGCCCGCGACCCCAACGAGCGCTATGCCAGCACGGAAGAGCTGCGGCGCGAAATCGCACGCCTGCGCCGCTACTTGCCGCTTGTCACCTGCGGCGATCTGGGGCGCTGGGTCAGCCAGCTCTTGCAGCAGGATCAAAGGGAGCGCGCCCTGCGCGAGGCCCGCGGTGAGGCGGAGCCGCTGCACGAGGCCATCACGCAGCAGCTTTCGGAGCCGCGCGGCGAGACGCAGATCGACGACAGCGCAGCGCCCCGTGGGCGGGCTGACGAGAGCGAGACCGCACCGCATCGGCAAACCCCTGCGCCCGGGCTGGTCAGCGATGGCGACAAGGTCATCGTCACACTTTCTTAGTGGCCTTGGCGCCGTTCCCTCCTGCTAGACTGGGGGGCGGAACGCCCGAGGAGAATTCTGTGACCTCACAACGCCCTTTTCGTCGACCTGGCATCGCTATGCCTTGGGGTGTCGCGCTCATGGCTGGCCTGCTGGGTCTGTCGGGACTCGGCACGCTCAGCCAGCTTCTGTCTGAGCATGCGGCGCAAGATCCAGCGCTCGCCAGCCCACCGCCGGACGTCGAGCCACACACCCTGCCCGAGCTCATCGTCGATCTCGATGACCGACTAAACGAAGCGCAGGTAGCCGAGCTCTTTGGCCGCTACGGTGCGCGTCACCAGGCCGCGTCGAGCTATGCGCCCTACGACCGCGTGTATCGCGTGCATGTCGATGGCGAAGGCGGGCGCGGACGACTGGGACAGCTTTTGACCGCGCTGCGTCGCGATACGCAGGTCGAGGCGGCCGACTATGCGCTGCTCTATCGCATTCCCGAGACCGCGCCCGGCGCGCTGACCACCGCCGCCGATGAAGGCTTGGCACTGCGCCCAAGCACACCGTCCGTCGCGCGCGAGACGCCACGCTTCCTGCCCAACGATCCCAAGTATCGCTATCAGTGGCACCTCGACCAGATCCACATGCCGGAAGCCTGGAGCAAAAACCAAGGCGATGGCGTGATCGTCGCGGTGCTCGATACCGGCGTCACGCCCGTCGAGGATCTGAGCGGCACCGAGCTGGTCGCGGGCTGGAACTTCGCCGACAACAACGCCGATACCCACGACGATCACGGCCACGGAACGCACGTCGCCGGCACCATCGCCCAGACCACGCACAACGAGCTAGGCGTCGCGGGCGTGGCCTATCGCGCCAAGATCATGCCGATCAAAGTGCTCTCCGGCTCGGGCTCGGGCAGCGTCGGCGGCATCGCCGAAGGCATCCGCTGGGCGACTGATCACGGGGCCCGCGTCATCAACATGAGCCTGGGCGGACCGTTCTATTCGCAGGTCCTGGCCCGCGCCGTGCGCTACGCCGCCGATCACGGCGTCGTGGTGGTCTGCGCCGCCGGCAACGATGGGCGCGGCAAGGTCAGCTATCCCGCCGCCAACAGCGGGGCCATCGCCGTCGCCGCGACCCAGTTCGACGAGACCACGACCTTCTATTCCAACTGGGGCAAAGAGATCTTCATCGCTGCGCCGGGCGGCAATACCCGCCTCGATCAAAACAACGATGGCGTCCCCGATGGCGTGCTGCAGAACACCGTCACCCCGGGCAACACCGACAAGCACGACTACCTGCTGTTCATGGGCACCTCGATGGCTTCGCCGCACGTCGCGGGCGTCGCGGCGCTCTTGCTGTCGGCGGGGGCTCGCGATCCGGCCGAGGTCAAGCGCTTGATCGAACAGACCGCCTATCGCCCGACGGCTTATCGCGGCAAGCAGGACCCGCACTACGGGGCCGGCATCATCCAGGCCAGCGCCGCGCTCGATGCCTTGGCGACGGCTCGCGCCAGTCAGGGCGAGGTGCCGGTGCGCTCGGGAGCTGGACTGTTCGCCGGTCTGCTCGGCCTCGGCCTCGCCATCGCGGTCGCGCTGTACCTCATCCGCCGGCTGGCCCTCGTCGCCACGCCGCACGCCTAGCGCCGCACGCCTCGCTCCGCACGCCTTGCTCCGCACGCCTCGCTCTGCACGCCCCGCCCCACCCCCACAAGGCCCCAGGACCGCTGCCCAGCCCTCCCCATGTAGGCTGTGGATGGCGCCTGGCAGTTGTGTGAACCCGCGGTTACTAAACCGCGATGATTTTTCATTTCTCGACGGAACCATCATTGGAACAGGCTTTGCTTGGAACCTCCTCCGACAAGGAGAGTCCCATGCGTTTCGCCCGTCTACCCGGCGCTCTTTTCGCGCTGTCCATCGGCTTCCCGACGCTGGCCCTGGCGCAGCCTGCCCCCCTGCCGCCTCCCCCGGTCTACGCCGATCCCGGCTATCCGCAGCCGGCCCCGATGGTGGCGCCAGGCTCGCCGGTCTATGCACCGGCCCCGGTCTACGTTCCGCCCCCGGCCTATGCGCAGCCCATGGCGTATGGTCAACCGACGGTGTATGTGCGCCCACCGGCCCCGCCCCCGCCCCCGCGTCCGCCGCTGTTTCGTCCGCAGCTTGGGCTGGGCTTTCGCGTCACCGGCGCCTGGAACGCCAACGCCTATACCGACGTCGGCCAAGGTGGCCTGGCCGGCGACCTGCTGTTTCGCGTCCATCCCCGCTTGACGTTGGAGCTGAGCGCCGGCTGGCTCAGCACGACGAGCAGCAGCGAATACGAGAACGCCTACAGCCGCACCGAAGTGCCGTTTACCCTCGGGGCTCGCATCCACGTGGGCAATCCGGCCTGGCTGGCCTCGCCCTATCTCGTGCTCGCGGCGGGTGGTGGCTGGGCTCGTGCCTACACCCCGGTGGTCGATGACTTCGGCAACGTCTATGAAGCCAGCGATGCCGGCTGGTTCTTCGATGGACAGGCCGGCGGCGGGATCGAGCTACGCCTCGGTCGCCACGCCGCGATCACCATGGACCTGCGGTTTGCGACCCGGCTCCGCATCGATCGACAGCCCCGCTTCGAGGTGCAGGACTTCTTCGGCGGCAGCGTCCCGATCCTAGGACACCAGTTCGGCGGCCAGGCCAA
>DAORCZ010000813.1:0-4204 GCA_035345735.1 Pseudomonadota bacterium
CCATCCCGCGGGAGCCCTTGACCAAGATCCAGTCGCCGGGCTGGGTGGCGGCGGCGGCGAGGCTTGCGGCCTGCTGCGGTGAATCGGCGTGGACGGCGGGAAGCCCGGCTGCCTGGGCCGCAAGACTGGCTTGTTTGGCGCGCTCGCCGACGGTGATTAGTTGGGCTAGCCGACAGCTCGCCGCGACCTCGCCGATCTGTCGATGCAGGGCTAGCTCGTCGCTGCCGAGCTCTAGCATGTCGCCCAGCACGGCCACCGCGCGCGCCGCACCGGAGAGCGCGACGAGCGTGCGCAGGGCAGCCGCCGTCGAGTCGGGGTTGGCGTTGTAGCAGTCGTCGAGGACGTGGCGGCCATGCAGAGTCACGATCTGTCCGCGATGTTTGGCTTGCACCACCCGCGACAGGCCATGCGCGCACAAGAGCAGCGGCACATCCAGCGCCATCGCCGCTGCCGCCGCCAGCGCTGCGTTGTCGGCCTGATGTGCGCCGACGAGCGGAATGTTCGCCACGACTCGGCTGGGGCCGATAGTGACCAGGCTGTCGCCACCGACGTAGCGCAGCTCGACCTCGATGCCCTCGGCACTCTGCGACAGCAAGCGATAGGCAAGGACTGGGCTCGGCTCAGCGTTTGGGGGTCTGGAATCGTTTCCCTCGTCGCGACGGGTGACGAAGGCGCGCAGGCGACCGCTGCGATGGGTTGGCGTGTGCGTGGCGCCCGCCCACAAGGCCTGCTTGCCGACGCGCGCATGGTCCGAGTTGCCGCAGAAGACGGCGGTGCAGCCATCGCCCAGGCCGACGAAGAGCTCGCCCTTGGCGGCGGCGATGCCGTCCAGCGAACCGAGCATCTCTAAGTGTGCGGAGCCGACGTTGGTGATGATGCCGACGTCGGGTCTGGCCAGCGAGGTGAGGTAGGCGATCTCGCCGCGCGCCGACATGCCCATCTCGATGACGGCAAAGCGCTGACCCGGACGTAGGCGCAGGAGGGTCAGCGGGACGCCAAAGTGGTTGTTGAGGTTGCCCTCGGTCTTGAGCACTTCGGCGGGATCGCCGGCGTGCGTGGTCAGGATGGCAGCGACGAGCTCTTTGGTGGAGGTCTTGCCGCTGGAGCCGGTGACCCCCACGACGCGCAGCTTGGCCGCGATCTCGGGGGCTTCGCGGTGGGCGCGCGCAAGCTGGCCGAGGGCGACGTGGGTATCGGCGACCTCGATCACCGCCACCGACTGCGTGTCCGGCAGGCGCGGGGCGCGGCCGCGATCGACGATCAGGCCGGCGGCTCCCGCCGACACCGCCTGCGCGCAGAACTGGTGTCCGTCCTGCTTGTGGCCGCGCACCGCGACAAACAGCGCCCCGGGGATCACGGCTCGGCTATCGATGGTCACCGCCGAGAAGCGGTAGGCTCCGCCGCGCAAAAGCCGCCCCGAAGTGGCGGACAGGACGCGATCGAGTGGCAGCTCGATACTCGAAGCCACCGTCGAGCCCCCGCCCCCGCCAAACCCTGGGCTGCTGGGCGGTGGGGACGAGCGGGGCGGGGCTTCCAAGCGGGTGAGGAGCGCGCGCAGCGCCTCTTCGCGGTCATCGAGGTGCTGCCTTTGGCTGCCGATGATCTGATAGTCCTCGTGTCCCTTGCCGGCGACCAGCACCACGTCTTCGGCGCGAGCGGCGGCGATGGCTGTAGCGATCGCAGCGCGTCGATCCGGCTCGACGAAGTAGCCGAGCTTGGCGCTCGTCAGGGCCGAGCGCTCCACGCGATCCAGGACCCGTCCGCCCGAGAGCGTCTCGCCCGTGATCCCGCCAACAATCATGCGGATGATGGCCTGCGGATCTTCGCCCCGTGGGTTGTCAGAGGTCACGAGGACGAGGTCGGCCTCGCTGGCCGCGATCTGGCCCATCTGCGGTCGCTTGCCGGCATCGCGATCGCCGCCACAGCCGAACACCACGAACAGGCGTCCGCGCCGCTTTTCGCCGCCGCTCAGGGTACGCAGGCTGCTCAGCACGCGGGCTAGGGCATCGGGGGTGTGGGCGTAATCAATGAACACCGAGGGGCCACTTGCAGCTGTCGCGGTCCCGGCTGGGCTGGTGCGTGGCGAGGCCAGGCGCTCCAGACGACCCGGCACGCCTTCGACCTGTGAAAGTCCGGCGCTGATGCGGGCCGGGCTTAGCCCCAGAGCCAGGCCCACGCCCACCGCCACTGCGAGGTTCGCCAGGTTGAAGCGGCCGGTCAGGCGCGACTGAATCGTCAGCTCGCCGACCGGCGTCTGGAACGTTGCGACCGTGCCCTCCAGGCTCTGCTTTTCGGTGCGCAGGCTGATCTCCGCCGGGCCGTCCAGCGAGACGCGCAGGCAGGTGCCCTGAGGCAGGCTGTCGGCGATGCGCACCCCGGCCTCGTCATCGATCAGCACCACGGCCCGTCCGCCCTCGGCTGCGGGCAGCAGGTGGTCGTGGAACAGACTCAGCTTGGCCTGGAAGTACGACTCCATGTCGCCGTGGAAGTCCAGGTGGTCTTGGCTCAGGTTGGTAAACGCCGCGACGCGAAAGCGCACGCCATGCAGCCGACCCAGCGAAAGAGCGTGCGACGAGGCCTCCATGACGACGTGGTCGGCGCCCAGCTCGCGCATCTCTGCGAGGGTCCGCTGCAGGAGCGGGGCCGTTGGTGTGGTCAGCGGAGCTGGCCAGCGCTTGCCGGCGAAGCGATAGGCGATGGTGCCGATGACCCCGGCGCGTCCCCGCTCAGCGGCGCCCTCGGGCGTGTGCTCGGTCGCGTTGATCAGCGCTTCGATAAGGTGTGTCGTTGTCGTCTTGCCGTTGGTGCCGGTCACCGCAACCAAGGTCAGTGCCTCCGCCGGGCGGCCGTAGCGATTGGCAGCGATCAGCGACAGGGCCTGCGAGGTGCTGGACACGACGATCTGCGGGATGGCGACGTCCTGCAGACGCTCGACGACGGCGGCGACAGCGCCGCGCTCGGCCGCGACCTGGACAAAACGGTGGCCATCGACGCTCTGACCCGGCAGGGCAATAAACAGGTCGCCAGCCGCCACCTGTCGCGAGTCGTCGCGCACCTCGGTGGTCAGCAGTGAAAAGAGCTCGTCTCGGCTGAGCTTTGGCATACCGCCGAGGTCTTCGATCGTCACCCCGCGCAGCAGCTCGGAAAGAGCCCGCGGGCGGGCGCTCTGGCTGGAGGGCACTGTGGTCTTGGTCGTCGTCATCGGCGAGCTCGCATCGACCTAGGGAGAGGGCGCCAGGCGCAGCTGACACACCGGGCTCCGGCGCGGGCTGTGCGGTGCGGGCTCCTGACCGACCACCAGCCCGCTGCCGCGGATCTCAACCCGCAGCCCGGCTCGGCGCGCCGTGTCGAGGGCCTGTCCCAGCCCCATGCCAGTGAAGTCAGGAACGGTGGCGAGGCTGGTGGACCCGGCCGTGGCCGCCGGGCTCCGTGGCGTCGCTGGGCGGGCGGATGTCCCGACGGTGGCATCGGCCTCGGCGCGCGGCGGGGGCTCAGCGACGTGACCCGGCTGGCTTTGGCGCGGCGGCACCCCCAGGTAGGGCAGGGCGGCGGCCATGACCTTGACGAAGATCGGCCCCGCGACTTCGGCGCCGTAGTGGCCCTCTTGCGGCTCGTCGATAACGACGAACAGCAGCAGGCGGGGACTGTCGGCCGGGGCATAGCCCATAAACGAAGACGCCCAGTACTCGGGGGAATAGCGACGCGTCGCCGGGTCGACCTTCTGTGCCGTACCGGTCTTGCCCGCCACCGGATAGCCGGGGATGTCCAGCTTCTCGCCGGTGCCTTTTTTCAGCATGGCGGCGCGCAGCATGCGGTGGACCTGCTCAGCGGTGCCGCTGCCCATCACCCGTCGGCCGCTGGCCGGCGCATCGAGCAGTGTCTGTCCGGTTGGAGACACGATGCGGCGCACGATGTGGGGGCGATACAGCGTGCCGCCGTTGGCAATCGCCGACAGCGCCGTCGCAAGCTGCAGGGGCGTCGCGGTCATGCCCTGGCCGAAGCTGATGTTGGCGAACGAGATATCGCCCCATTCGCCGACGGGCCGCACCTGGCCTGAGCGCTCGCCCGGCAGATCGACGCCGGTCAGCGCGAAGAAGCCCATCTGACGCAGGAACAGGTACAGCTTGTCCTTGCCCAGGCGGCGGGCGATTTTGGCCGTACAGATGTTCGACGAGCGGGCCAGCACCTGCGTCGTGGTCAGCAC
>DAORCZ010000814.1:0-4203 GCA_035345735.1 Pseudomonadota bacterium
GCCGTCGCGGGGTGGGCGTACACCGGCACGCCGAGGCGCTGTCGCAGATACGACAGACCCGAGCAGTGGTCGTAGTGGTGATGCGTGAGCAGGATGCCAGCCGTCGCATGACCGGCCTCGGCGAGCGTGGCTAGAGTCTGCAGGGCGCGATCATTTTCGCTGACGTCGGGTGTGCCCGGATCGACCAGCAGAAGGGGGCCCTGCCCGACGATATACAGGTTGGTGTGAAGCGCTGGTGGCAGAGTCGGCGAACGAAGCGGGAGTCGGCGCAGCCACGGGGACTCGGGCAGCGCCTCGGGCTGGTCGGCGCGGGCGGGCTGGGTGTGGGCATTGAACATGGGCGACCTATCTTCGCGGTGGCTTGGCGCAGCAGCAGCCGGACATGCGGTCGGACTGGCCAACCACGCAGAACGCAAGAGATCTCAACAGATTCGACGACATCGAACAATGGCCTAGACCCCGCCCAAGACAACGATAAGATAACGATGAAGAGGGTTTCTCCGTCGCCATGGTCAACGTCACGGCGCGCAAGATTCGAGACCATAGCCGCGATCGCTCAAGCAGCGGCGCCATCGCGATCAATGCCACCGCCTCATCCCCATCGGGTCTGGGGCGGGTCTACCATGGCCTGCTCGTTAGCTATCCCAGCGTCGGGCGCGGCATGGTGATCTTTCGCGATCCGAACGGCCATCGCATGGTGACCACGCCGGTGCGTCGCATCCTCAAAGACCCCGACAACGAGACGTTGTACGTCGAGACCGAGAACAGCGTCTACCGCCTGACCTTTCATCAGCGCGCGCCGCTGGCTGCCGCCTGCTGAGCCCGTAGCGCGTCCTTGACGGTCCGCCAAGCCTGCTGATACTGCGCTTCGGCCGCGCCCACGTCGCGCAGGACTTCATAGCTGCGGCTGCGGCTGGCGATGCCCTCAAAGAGCCCCCACATCCAGCGGGCCTCGGGTCGCAGCATGGCCCGCGCCTCCTGATTGGCCAGGGCCAGCATGCGCGTATTGGTGATCTCAGAGGCCGTGTACGGGTCGAGCAGGTGGTTGAGGAAAGCGAACGCCACATCCGGCTGTGGGCTGCGCGACAACACGCAGGCATAGTCGATGTAGAACAGCGTTCCTTCGCGCGGCACGACGAAACGCACCGATGGATCGCGGTTGCGTAGCTCGAAGATCTCAGTCGACCAGGCCAGGGCCATGTGGACGTCGCGCTTCTTCAGCGACAGTGCCGGATCGTCGACGTAGTCATGCACCCGCGAAAGCTGCGCCAGAAGCAGATCGCGCGCGGCATCGATGTCGGCTGGCTTCTGGCTGCTCGGTGAACGCCCGAGCATCTTGAGAGCGATGCCGAGCGTGGCCCGAGGATCGTCGGGCATCACGACGCGGGGGCCGCGGGTGGCAAACAGCGCCGCCAGATCCGGCTCGCGCGAGACATCGACGCCGTCGACCCACACCCCAAGACCGAGCATCGTCCAGATGTAGGGGATGCAGTGGCGCAGGCCAGCGTCGAACGGAGGATTGCGCATGACCGCGGGCACGTTGCCGATGTTGGGTACGCGCTCGCGAATCATCGGCCGCGCTTGCCCATGCGTGATCAGCTGTTCGGCGGCGTAAGTCGACGGAAACACCACATCGTAGGCCCCCCCCTGGCGCAGCCGCTCCAGCATCTCCTCGTTGGTTTCATAGGTCTCAACGACCACCTTGTTGCCGGTCTTCGCCTCAAACGCCGACAGCGTCTCGGGGACGAAGTAGTCCTTGAAGGAATAGACGCGCAGCGTATGACCGCTGGGCAGAGGCGGCACGATGTACTGCTGCGAAGCCGGCTTGCTGCAGGCGAGAAGCGTCGCGGCACAGGCCGCTGCCAAGAGGAGGGCGGGGCAGGGCAGAGAAGCGCTCGGCCGAGGCCGGGCAGGGGGCTGCGACTGCGTCTTTGCGAGCGAAGTCACCAAAGAGCAGCTTGCCACAGTCGCTGGCTCAGTAGGCGCTGGATTTCGCTGGGCTCGCTGGCGCGGCACCCTTGGGGGCTGGCGCAGCGGGACGCGAACTGCTGCGACTCACCGAGGTCGGAGCGGGCGGATTCGCCGCTTTCTGTGCGCAGCCGGCCGTGATGGCCACCGAGGCGGAAGCTCCAATTCGACTGGCTCCCGCGGCCCGCATCTTCTCTGCGTCCTCGCAGGTTCGCACGCCGCCGGAAGCCTTCACCCCAAGCTCGTTGCCCACCAATCGTCGCATCAGCGCGACGTCTTCTGTCGTGGCGCCCCCGGGACCAAAGCCCGTCGAGGTCTTGACGAAGGCCGCGCCCGCGACTTTCGAAAGCGAGATGGCGATGATCTTCTCTTCCTGCGACAGCGCGCCGGTCTCTAGGATCACTTTGACGCGGGCCGGGCGGGCTGCTTCGACGACCTTGCGGATGTCTTCTTGCACCAGGGCATAGTCACGTGACTTCAGCGCGCCCTGGTTGATCACCATGTCGATCTCTTCGGCTCCCGCCCGCACCGCCTCGCGCGCTTCGAATGCTTTGGCGTTCGGCGCCATCGCGCCCAGCGGAAAGCCGACCACGGCACAGACCATGACGCCGCTGCCAGCGAGCAGGCGCTTGCACAGCGGTACCCAGGTGGTGTTGACACAGACCGAGGCAAACTTGTGCTTGCGAGCCTCTTCGCAGAGCTTGCGGACGTCGTCGGCCGTGGCCTCGGCCTTGAGCAGCGTGTGATCGATCATGCTGGCGATGTCGCCGCCGACCTCTCCAGTCCCCAGCGCCGACCCCACCCGTCCGGCCCCTTCAGCGATCACCGAGCGAACCGCTTCCGGCCGCCGTGCCGTACACAGCCCACACGAGGCGCAGTGCTCGGCGGGGCCATCGCACGCCTGCTCGCGCAGCGGTCGCCCCATTGCGGCTGTAGCGCCACCCGACGGCATTGGACTCACCGCCGCTCGTCCCGGGGCCTGCGCGAGCTGCTGCAGCACACGCTGGCGAATCTCTTCAACCAATCGATCCATCTCGGGGGCGGTCGTGGACATGTTGTTCCTCGGAAACAGGGCTCGAAATCAGGCTTGAAGTCAGGGTTTGGGGCGGAGTGCGCGCGGCGGGCTTCCTCGCTCGCCGTGCTGCTACCGTTGGGCCGCGGCGTCGTGGATGGTGAGCACGATCTTGCCCATCTGTTCGCTGCGCTCCATGCGGTCGAAGGCCTGGCTGGCCTCGGCCAAGGGGAATACTTGATCGACGAGAGGACGCAGCCGGCCGGCGGCAAACAGGGCCACCATCTCGGCGAAATCGTGCTCGCTGCCCATTGTCGAGCCCAGGATGTCGATCTGACGCCAGAACAGCCGTCGCAGATCGATCGTTGCCAGGCCGGCGGTAGCGCCGTAGCTCACGACGCGCCCGCCAGCCGCAACCAAGCTCACGCACTTGGCCCAGGTCTCGCCTCCCGCGCCATCGACGACCAAGTTGGGCAGGGCGCCGCCGCACCACTTTTTGATCTGATCGTCCCAGCCCTCACTGCGGTGGTTGACTGCGAAGTCGGCGCCTAGGGTCAACGCTCGGGCTCGTTTTTCGTCGCTGCCCGAGGTCACGATGACGCGCGCGCCAAGATGCTTGGCCAACACCATGGCCATCGTCGAGACGCCGCTGCCGATGCCGGGAATCAGCACCGTCTCGCCGGGGCGCAGTCGGCCGCGGACACACAGCGCGCGATAGGCGGTCAGTCCGGCCAGGGGCAGGGCGGCTGCCTCGACCCAGCTGAGATGCGTCGGCTTGTCGGCAAGCTGGCTGGCTGAGACGCAGATTTCCTCGGCGAACGTGCCGTCGTCGGGCATGCCGAGCACGCGGAACCCCTCGCCGGCAAACAGCGGCGAGCTACCCCAGGCCAGGCTGGGATTGATGATGACCTCACTGCCGAGGCGCGCAGCCGGGACGCCGGCACCGACGGCGGTCTCTACGCCAGCGCCATCTGAGCCCAGGATCGCCGGCAAGCGGATGCCGCCATACTTGCCGATGCGAATCCAGAAGTCGCGACGGTTCAGCGCAGCAGCCTGCAGGGCGACAACCACTTCACCGGGCCCGGGGACACGCGCGGCCACCTCGGCCAGCCGTAGGGTCGGAGGGGCATCGGCACTGGCGCGATCGAGGACCAGGGCTCGACGGCTACCGGGGCTGTTCGACATGCGCGCGTCTATATCACAGAGCCTGGCGCTTCCGGGGG
>DAORCZ010000815.1:0-4202 GCA_035345735.1 Pseudomonadota bacterium
GCCCCCAAGGCTCCATTTCCTGGACCGCAAGCCCTTCCGCCGACGTGGACCATTATCGCGTCTACCAGGGAGAAGACGGCAACCCGCCGACCTACGACAGCCCGTATGTGGACTTGGAAAACGTCACTACCAAGCAATTGCCCATCTACGGCCTACCCGCCGTGGAGGGCAGCGTTATTTTCGGCATCACGGCGTTCGATAAGGCCGGAAACGAGTCCGACATCCAGATCGCCGAGGCGATCCTGATCGACGTGACCCCGCCGCTGCCGCCGACCGATATCGTCTACAGCCCGGATTTTTGATCGCTCTTGTGCTCCAGGCGCGGGCGCTAAACCGCGCCATGGGCATTATCGGGATGCTACTGATAAACGAGCGCAAGAGCGCATGAGCCGATTAGAAGAAATCATGCAGACCATCGGCATGCCGGCATTCCGGCGCAACCTGGGCGACGCCGCCGTTTACACGCCGGCGTTCGCTCCGCCCGCAGAACCGCAGCCGGTCACCACCTGGGCGATCCTCAACCGGTCATCGGCCCCGGTCGGCGAGTTCGGAGAGCGCATGGAAAACCGGCTCACGGCGCAACTGCCGAAAACGGATGTGCCGGACCCGCAGCCGGGCGACAGCCTGACGGTGGGCGGCAAAACCTACCGCATCGATCAGACGGTCAACGACGACGGCCTGTTCGTCGAGGTCGCGATCCGGTGAGCACGCCCGCCATCGATGACCTGCAAGCGCTGAAAACGTGCTTGGAGACGATAACTGTAACAAACGGTTATCAAACCGACGTCGCCGCTGTGGCCATCGGCCGCGCCGCGCTGGCGGTGGGCAGCAAAGCCGCGCTCCCGGTCATCACCCTGACCACGGTGCGGGACGTGCCCAGCGATGGCGGTGCCGGCATAGAAGCCGGCAACAAGTACCAGACCTGGACGCGCATCGTCCAGATGGAGGCGCTGGTTGACGGGTCCGGCGACTGGGAAAGAGCCTTGGATGCCGTCTTGGACGACGTTCGCCGCGCGCTGACGCAGTTCAAAAAACCGCTGCGGATCGGCGCGGCTGATTTCGTTCCGCCGGCGGATGCCGGGAGCACCGCCTCGTTCGTGATGCCGCTGCAATTCCTTTACGAGCTGAACTATTTCGACTGACCGGATCGGCCTGTCGCACGACCTACCTGGAGATCATCATGGCCTTTGAACGCTCCCAAATCTATCTGCAATGCGCTCTCTATTGCGCCTTGCGCCCGTCGGACGCCACGCCGACCCAACTTTACGGGCCGATCAACTTCACAAAGCTCGAAACGACCCCGCCCGAACAAGAGAGCGACGACCTCATCTCCAACATGGCGGGCAGCGTCGGCGAGGTGCTGGCGACCGTGCAAAAGGCCACCAAGCCCGGCCAGATTTCGCTGGAGTGCAACACCATGTCCAGCGACCTGCGGGCGCTGATCATGAGCGCCGATGTCGAGGCGTTCAACCAGGCATCCGCCACGGTCACCGACGCGGTCATCGATACCGCCCTCGGCATCTGGACCAAGTTGCCGGGAGAATACATCGCTGCCGCCGGCATCTCGCTCAAAACGTCGGGCGACGTCGCCGTCGCCGCCGACAAGTACCTGATGGATCGCATCGCCGGCTACATCAAGCCCGTCGATGCCGCCGCCGTGGGGACGGGGATGAAAATCACGTTCTCCAAAGCCGCCGCCGCCGGCGAAGCCTACAGCGCGGGCAAGACCAAGAGCGCGTACTTGTATCTCAACGGCAAGGCGTTCGACAAGGCCACCGGAACCTGGGGAATCTTGACCGTCGAAAAGGCCAGCGTCAGCAACAGTCAAGCCTACGACTGGGTGGTGGGCGGCTGGATGAAGGGCGCATTGTCCGGGCCGCTGGTCACCCCCCCGGGCGCGAACAGCCCGATCCGCTTCGTGGCGACCGATTTCACGGGCTGATCGGGCTTCTCGTGGCCATCACCCTCGACGCCCTGGTGTTGCCATCCGGCCTGATCTGGTCGGACGAGCACGCCTGGTCGCCGGTGGCGCAGTCCACGGACTACACCCTGTCCGGCGCCCTGCTCGTCGAAGAGGCCGCCAAGCTCAAAGGCCGCCCGATCACCCTGGTCGGCGCCAAGGACGGCAACGATTACACCGCGTGGGTGATGCGCGCCCAAGCGTACCGGGGCTATTCCAGCCTGGCCGATCTGCGCGCCGCGCTGCTGGTCGCCGAAGCGGCGTTCACCCTCACCCTGCACGACGGCCGCACCTTCACCGTCGCGCCGCGCCACGATGGCGACGGCCCGCTATCGGTGGAGCCGCTACCGGTCTACAAGTCGCTGGCGCCCGCCGACCCGCAGTCCGGCAGCCTGTACGCCGTCAACGCCATCCGGCTGATCGAGGTGTAGCGTGGCCGGTTCTTCCACCGTCGTCGATCTATTGATCAAAGCCCGCGATCTGGCGAGCGCGCCGATTCGCGGCATCGTAGCCAGCATCAAGTTTCTCGACTCGGAAATATCGGTCGTCGCCGGCAAGATCCGCGACGCCTTTTCCGGGCTGTTCGGCGGCGGGCTGGACGGCGCTATCGAGTTCGAGGCCCAGCTATCCAAAGTCGCGGCGAAAGGCGGCTTCACCGCCGCCGAGATGGCGAAGCTAAATCAGGCCGCAGCGGACATCGGCGCCAAGGCCGGCGTCACCGGGACGGAAGCCGCGCAAAGCATGGAGGCGCTGGCAGCGGCCGGCCTGATCTGGTCGGATGAGCTGTTGGAATCCGCGCCTTTCATCTACGCGGCCCGTTCCAGACAGGCCGCTTCGATGAATTTTTCGGCATCGGTTCGCGCTTCGACGGGGGTGAGCGATTCGTGACCGCCCAAGTTCTTGCCCCCTCCACGCGCATCAGTTCCGGCGTTCCCCGCCGTAGCGAACTTCAAAATCACATTGGCCGCGTTCACATCCCGATCGTGGCGAGCATGGCAGTCGGGACAGGTCCATTCCCGAACCGAGAGCGGCATTTTTTGCTGATAGCTCCCGCAGTGGCTACAGGTTTTACTGGTCGGTGCCCAGCGATCCACAACAATGACCTTGCGCCCAGCCCAGGCGGCTTTGTATTCGATCTGGCGGCGAAATTCGCCCATGCCGACATCGGCAATTGCGCCTGCCAGGTGATGGTTCTTCAGCATCCCTTTGACGTTCAAGTCTTCCAGCGCAATCACGTCTGCACGCTGTACCAACGCTGTGGTGGTCTTGTGCAGGAAGTCTTGGCGCATCGCGGCAATCTTGGCGTGAATCCGCGCTACACGCTGGCGTTGCCTACGGCGGCGGTTACTGCCTTTTTGCTTGCGGGCCAAGAAGCGTTGCTGGCGCTTGAGGTGCTTCAACTGACCTTTGAGGTGGCGCGGATTGCCCGATTTCCAGCCGTCGCTGCTTACGGCCACGTCTTTGATACCCAAGTCCACGCCTATCGTCTGACCGGTCAGCGGCAACGGCTTGATTTCGACCTCACAGGCGAAACTGACGAAGTAGCGACCATCCGGCGTCTTGCTAACCGTGGCCATCTTCGGAGTGCCACAGGGTACTTGCGACCAGCGAAGCTTGAGCAAGCCAAGCTTGGGCAATTTGAGAGATACGCCCGCGTGATAGGTGCGCTCAATCTGGCGTTGATCCAACTGATAGCGGATCGCTTGCCGGTCGTAACGGCTCTTAAATTTGGGGTAGTGGCCACGCTTCTCGAAGAAGTTTTTGAACGCCCGGTCTTGATCCATCAGGCCTTGCGTCAAACAGCAGGCGGCGCTATCGGCCAGCCACGGGAATTCGGTGCGTTTCCATTCAGTCACTTGCCGATTCAGCGATACATAGTTGTGCCGTTCCTGCCGCTCTTCCCATGCCTGACTCCGCAACGCCAGACAGCGATTCCAGACAAACCGGGCGTTGCCGAATTCAACCGCCAACTGATGACGCTGTTCCGCCGTCGGGTAAAAACGGAATTTGTAGGCTTTGAGTCGTGTTACCATGCTGCAATCATAACACAACAGCATGGTGACAACAATGGAAAGAGTGCCTCTCAACGTGCGCATCGACCGCAACCTTCGAGAACAACTGCAATCGCTGGCCCGCGAACAGAACCGAACCTTGAGCAATCTGGTGGAAACCGAGTTGAAGCGGCTGGTGGCAACCACGGGCCAGAGCGCGCAAACCGAGTCGAAAAACCGGCGCGGATAGC
>DAORCZ010000816.1:0-4199 GCA_035345735.1 Pseudomonadota bacterium
TGCACAGCCTGGTCTACCGGGTCGAGCAGGTGTTTCTGATCCATCCCGAGAGCGGTCTTCTGCTGCAGCACGTGCACGCCGATATGCCGCAGGCCAGCGTCGAAGAGAGCATCGAGATGCAGAACGCGACGATGGTGTCGAGCATGCTCACCGCCATCCAGGACTTTGTCCGCGACTCGTTCCGCACCGACAGCAAAGCCGCGCTAGACACCGTCGAGGTGGGCGAGGTCACGGTGTGGATCGAGCGCGGGCCGCACGCGGTCTTGGCCAGCGTCATTCGCGGAACCGCCCCGGTGTCGCTGCGCGGCGTGCTGCGCGATGCGCTGGCGCAGTGCCATCGTGACTATCTCGACAAGCTCAAGGCGTTTTCGGGAGATCCCAACGAGCTACAAGGGGTGCGCCCCTATCTTCTGGCCTGTCTGCAGTCGCAGCAGCAGGCCAAAGCCAGTCGGCCGCTGGTCGGGCGTTTGGTGCTCGCCGCGCTCCTCCTTGCGGGAATCAGCAGCGCTGGTTTTTGGGGCGTTCGTGAGTGGCAGCGCGAGCAGGCCCACCGTCGAGCGCGCGCCCACCTGGCGGAACAGCCTGGCCTAATCGTCCTGCACGCAGCGCGGCGTGGCACCGAGTATGAGCTGGAGTTGCTGCGCGACCCACAAGCCAAGCCCATCGAGACCCTGCTCCGCGCGGCCGGCCTGCCGCCGGGGGGCGGTCGCCTGGTAGTGCGCCCCTTCTTGTCGATGGAGCCCGCCCTCATCCACGCCCGCGCGGCAGCCGCCCTGCGCGCCCCGAGCAGCGTCGAGCTGACGCTACAGCCCGACGGCGTGCTGCTGGCCCGCGGCCAGGCTGACGAAGACTGGATCGCCGATGCCCGCCTGCTGGGCCCGACAATCGCCGGCGTGTCGGCCTTTGTCTGCGAGGTGAAGCCGCTACCGCGCCCGCCGCAGCTTTACGACATCCTGATGGAGCGAGCGCGGGCCCTGGAAGCCATCGTCTTTCAGTTTCGGGCCGGCAGCATCGAGCTGCTCCCCGGGCAAGCCGAGCAACAGGCACGGGCGGTGGCCGAGATGAAAGAAATCCTGCGCCTCGCTCAGAGCGATCCCAGCCTAGATGTCACCATCGAGGTGCATGCCCACACCGATGCCATCGGCGACGAGATTTACAACCTGCGGCTGCGCGAGAGCCGAGCCAAGCAGATGCGTTTCTGGCTATCGAGCGCCGGCATCGACATGCGCAAGCTGCGCGCCGTGGCCCCCCTGCAGTTCGAGATCGAGCGCACGGAGCGCGCGGCATCGTTCCGTGTCGTGGTGACAGAAAATGTAGCCGCGAAAAAGAGAGCGCGATGATTCAGAAGAAGATCTGCATGCTGGGGGCCTTCGCCGTCGGGAAGACCAGCTTGGTCCGCCGCTATGTGCACAGCATGTTCACCGACAAATACCTGACCACGGTCGGCGTCAAGATCGACAAAAAGGACGTCGCGCTGGCCGGCAAGACGGCCTCGCTCTTGCTTTGGGATCTGTACGGTGAAGATGAGTTTCAGCGCTTGCAGACCTCGTACCTGCGCGGCTCGGCGGGGCTTATCGTCGTGGCCGATGGCATGCGCCCAGCGACGGTAGATAAGGCGCTAGAGCTGCGCGATCGGGCGTTTGCGGCGCTGGGTCCCCTGCCCTATCTGCTGATCCTCAACAAGTGCGATCTGATGGCGGAGTGGGAGGTAAAACCCGATCGAATTGAGGCGCTGCGCGCGCAAGACACGCCACTGCTTTTCGCCAGCGCGAAGACCGGCGAAGGGGTCGACAGCGCCTTCACCACGCTGGCTGGCCGTCTGCTTCCCGACGGAGAGCGCGTGTGAGCGAGCGAGACGAGGCAGAGCTCCCGGCGACTGTCCTGGGCTATGCCCTGCCCCACCTCGTGCAGGCCCTGCAGCCTGCCTTCCTGCGCTGCGATGCAGCCGGCTGCGTCATCGAGCAGGGGGGCGCGCTCCTGCACTACGGCCTGGGGTCGCTGCAGCTTGGCCAGCCCGCCGAGAGTCAGCTGCCCCTTTGTGCGGGTCTTTTGCCCCATGAGGGTCCGGCGCTGACCCTAGCCGCGGTGCATCTAGACAATGGCCGCTGCGCCGATCTGCACATCTTTTCCGACGGTCGGGATAGCTGGGTGATCCTGCTCGACAGCAGTCGCGAGCACGCGCAGAAGCAGGCCATGCAGCAAAAAGGCAATGAGCTCAGCCTGCGCAGCGAACGCCAAGCCATCGTTCTCGACGCATATCTTGGGAAGTCGGTTGCCGAGAGTGTCCTCGCCGGTCGCTGGGGCCGCGGGCACATCAGCGAACGTCGCGAGGTCACCGTCCTTTTCGCCGACATCCGCAACTTCACACCGTTTAGCGAACAGAGCTCTCCCGAGCAGGTGTTCCGCACGCTCAACCAGTACCTGCCGCTGATGCTAGAACCCATCGAGCTCCACGGCGGAATTGTCGAGCATGTGGCGGGCGACGCCATCATGGCGGTGTTCGGCATGGAATGCGAGCCGACGAGGGCAGCGCAGCAAGCGGTGCAGGCCGGTGTCGTGATTCAGCGCGCCACGCAGGAACAAAACCGCCAGCGCATCGTCGATGGACAGCCGAGCTTGGGCATTGGCGTGGGTATCGCGAGTGGCCCGGTGGCGCTCGGCATCATCGGCACGCACGCCCGGCGCGGTTTCGCGGCCATTGGCCACCACGTCAACCTCGCGGCGCGCTTGCAGGGCCAGGCCCAGGCCGGTGAGATCGTGCTAGATGCACGCACCCACCGACTGTGTCAGGAATCCGCGCAGGAGCCATCCGGCAACGACGCAGCCTGGCCGACGTTCAGTCCACGCTTGGTTTCGCTCAAAGGGGTGCGCGAAAATCAGCAGATCTATGTCGCCTTTGTACCCTAGCTACGCCTAGCTTGCGGCCGCCGCGCGCATCCGCATCACTCATCCATCCCGCGCATCGCTCACCCAAAGGACTCTCGCCATGCCGACCTGCCCCCTCCCCGATGTCTCCCTGGCCTATGAGCAAGCCGGGGAACGCGGCCCCGTCGTGCTCCTGGTGCAAGGCACAGGTTGCCTGGGGCGAGGCTGGCAGCCGCAGATCGACGGCCTCCGCGACGACCATCGCCTGATCTGGTTTGACAATCGCGGCATCGGCGGCAGTCAGCCACTGCGCGGCGGGGTCAGCGTCGATCAGATGGGCGACGACTGCATCCACCTGCTCGATCACCTGGGCATTGAGCGCGCGCATCTAGTCGGGCACTCGCTCGGCGGCATGATCGTGCAGGCGGCGGCGCGACGACACCCAAGACGGGTCACCAGCCTATCGCTGATGTCGACCTCGCCCCGCGGTCGCGACGTGGCGATACCGGGCCTGGCCAACCTGCGCGTGTCGCTGCGCATGCTGTTTGGATCCGAGCGCTCGCGCTGGCTGGCCGCCGCCGGACTGTGCTTTCCGCCTGCCCACTTAGCGACGCTGTCCGACGAGGAAAAGCTGCGCACGGTGCAGCACATCTTCTGCCCCGACTTCCTGCAGCAGCCGGCCATCGTGCGGCAGCAGATCGCCGCCATGTGGCACGACCGCGGTGGCGACATGGCCCCGCTGCGTGACATCCCGACCTTGATCCTCACCGGCCAGAAAGACATCGTCGTACCGACCCGCTTGAGCGAAGAGCTCCATCGCCTGCTGCCCGGCTCGCGCATCGAGCGCTTCGCCGACGCCGGTCATGGCCTGCCGCTGCATCTTGTCGAGCCGGTCAATCGAGCGCTGCGCCAGCACTTCGCCGCCGCCCGCTGAGCTGACGCGCACTTGCTCGCGCTGCCGGCCCGCGTGATAGCCTGCGGCCTCATGAGAAGTCGAATGTCCGTCTGCTTGCCTGCGCGTCCGCTCACCGTGTCTCCGCTACGGTGGCATGGTGCCCTGCTGGGTTTGTGCCTGACCGCGCTCTGCCCTGCGGCCTGCAACAAACCGACCGCCCCAACTGTCCCGACCGCACCGACCGCGCCCCTGCCACCCGTCCCCGTCGCCCCAAGCGCGGCGGCAAGTCCCCCCGCGAGTCCCGCGTCCCAGAGCGAGGACTGCACCGCCGCCACGCGGCTGACCCCCGGCGTGCCCGGCAGCCCCGGCCACCTCATCGCCTCGGCACGAAACCCCAACGGCCAGAGCGAGCTTGCAGCGCTCATGCGGGGCATGGAAG
>DAORCZ010000817.1:0-4193 GCA_035345735.1 Pseudomonadota bacterium
CGCAGGAGGATCTCGTCGTTGGAATTGACGAGGAGGAAGCGCGCCACCGGCAGCATCTCATCGGGCAGAAAGACGCCGTATTCGCCCAGCTCGCCGATCGCCACTTCGCGGGCGGTGCCGACGCCGTCTTTGATCGCGGGGGGGCCGCCAGCGCTGCGGATGCGGATGCTCTCGCGACGGCGCTGCACCGGCACCATCGAACCGCCAAGCTGCGCCTGCTCTTGCCCACCGACGACCTCGGTCTTCACGCGCCACAGATCCATGACGTCGGCAAAGTTGGTGGTCGCGGTCCAGCCGACGTGGCGGTTGTGACCTAGCTGCACGCCCGGGGTCCCGGCGAAGGCAAAGCCGATGACATCAAGGCTGCCGCCATGCTCGACGCTGGAGAGGTGCTGCGCGAAGAAGCGGCTGGGGTTGCGCAACGGCTGGTGGGGATCGCCGGCCAGAAGTGGTCGGCCGTTGTCGGTGTGCCGGCCCGCGACCGCCCAGTTGTTGCTGCCGGTGACCGGCGCGATGGGGCGATAGGCGGAGAGCACGCGCGAAAGCTCCGCAGCGTTCTTGTGGGTGGAAGGCACAAGCGGCGGATCGATCACCCCCGGCGGCCGCAGCGGCATGATCTGCGACGCTGACGGCATGGTGTAGGCCGGTCGCACCGGCATGCTCAGGGGGAAGTCATTGAGGCCCGGGGCCAGGGTGCGAAGCAGCGTCGCTAAGATCTCGCTATCGAGCGCGCTCGACATGCCGAGCGACAGGAGCTTGCCGATGACATAGGGGTCGTCGTCGGTGAAACGCTCGGGCTGGTAATCGAGCGCGCCAGCGGCGAATTCGGCGGGCAGCGGTTCTTCGCCACGGCGGACGCGATCGATGTGGCGGTTGATACCCGCGACAAAGGCTCGCATCAGGCGCGCGACTTCCGGCGCTTCCGACTCCATGCGGTGCCGCGTGTCGATGCCGTAGCGAGCAAAGCCCAGCGCGCGGCTGGCGACATCTTGGGCAAAGCGATCTTCGCCCAGAAGCTCGGCCTGACGTCCCCAGGCCTGCCTTCGCACCATCTCGATCTGAAACAGGCGCATGCGCGCCATCATGTAGCCCGAGGCGTACAGCGCATCGACGTCGCTCTCGGCGTAGACGTGCGGGATGCCCATGCTGTCGAGCACGACATCAACATCGGCGGACAGCGCGAGATCCCCGCCGCAGCCGGCAGACAGGCCACAGGCGATGAGCGATCCCAGCAGCAGGTGGGCAGTGGAGCGTCGCCCGCGGGGGCGAGACGACGGAGAGGGAAACAGCGGCGGCATGGGCGGAACGTATCACAATCGCCCGACCTCGCGGGCCCGTGCACGACCGGCCTGTCTATTCTTCTTCGTCGTCGCTGAGCTCAGCCGCCTGGGGTCCCCCCCCGCCGGTCTCGGTCTTGTCTAGCTTGCGGTAAATCGTCCGCGTCGCGATACCCAGAAGCTGAGCGGTCAGACGCTTATCGCCCTTGGTGTACCCCAGCGTCTCGCGGATCACGGTGCGCTCGATTTCTTCGAGCGGCGTGCCGATGGGGAAGGTCAGGCGCGGTGGCCCGGCGCCCCCGACTTCGCCGCCGGCTTGAAGGCCGCGGCTGCGGATCTCGTACGGCAGATCGTCGACGTCGATAACCGGCTGGCGACACAACACGACGGCACGCTCGATGGCGTTCTCTAGCTCGCGCACGTTACCGGGGTACTGATAGCGCATCAGCAGATCGAGGGCCGGGCGACTGATGCCAGTGACCGTTTTTTGGTTCTTGTCGCGGAAGCGGCCAAGGAAATGATCGACGAGCAGCGGCACATCATCCAGCCGCTCACGCAGCGGCGGGACGTGCACGGCGATGACGTTCAGCCGGTAGTACAGATCCTCGCGGAAGCGTCCCTCGGCGACGGCGCGACGCAGATCTTTGTTGGTCGCCGCCACCAGGCGGATATCGACATGGCGCAGCTTGCCGCCCAGCGGCTCGATCTCGCCCTCTTGCAGCACGCGCAGGAGCTTGACCTGGACGTGGAGGGGAATCTCGCCAATCTCGTCGAGAAACAGCGTCCCGCCATCGGCCTGGGTGAAGCGTCCGTCGCGTCGCGCCACCGCACCAGTGAAGGCGCCTTTTTCGTAGCCGAACAGCTCACCTTCCAAGATCGTCTCGGGCAGCGCGGCGCAGTTGACCGGCACGAACGAGCGCCCGGCCCGCGGCGACTGCTCGTGCAGGTGGCGCGCGAGAAGCTCTTTACCGGTGCCCGACTCGCCAAGCAGGAGCACCGTGGCCTGCGACGGCGCGGCCTGGGTCAGCACGTCCAGCGTCCGACGCATGGCCAGCGACTGCCCGACGATGGGACGCTTCTGCACCGCCGCGAGCTGGCTGCGCAGCGCGCGGTTTTCCGCCACCAGCGACTGCCGCTCTAGCGCCTTGCCGACGACGCGCAGGATATGGGCGCGCTTGAGCGGCTTGGTGATGAAGTCGTACGCGCCGTCCTTCATCGCTTCGACGGCGGTCTCGATGGTGCCGTAGGCGGTCATCAGAATGACCTCGGTCTCAGGCGAGATCTTGCGCGCCGCCTTCAGCAGATCCTGCCCCGACATGCCGGGCATCATGAGGTCGGTAAGGACGACGTCGATGCGCTGCTTGCGCAGCAGGTCGAGCGCCTCTTTGCCGTCGCGGGTGGTCAGCACTTGCAGATCGCGCACCGGGGCCGGCGCGTAGTCTTCCGCCGCCCCCAGGCCCCCCGCAGCGCTCGCTCCGCCCCCTCCAGGTCCCGGCGTGCCGCGACTCCAGCGCGTGAAGATGCGCTCCAGCGACTCTAGGTTCGAGATCTCGTCATCGACGACGAGCAGGGTTTTGACGGGGGACAACAGCGACATGGCCCCCCACTTTAGACCGAGGCCAGGCGCCTGCAGTGACGATTCGATGGCGCAGCGCGTCGAGCCATTTTTCGTTCGCGGCTGAGCAGTTAACTTTAATAGGTATTCTGAAATACAAAATTAACACGTCGTGATAGGCTTTCCCGAGGCTGACTAGCGATCCTTTTCTTAGGAGGTTCCCGATGGCAACGACCTGGTCGCGCATCACAAGTCGCTTCGGCATCATCGGTCTTTTCACCTGCACGACGGCGGCCGGCCTGTGGTTCGGCTGCGCCGGTGCCAACCCCGGCTACAACCCGAGCGGCGGCAGCAAGCTCAACACGGTCAGTAAGGACTGCGTAAAGACGCCTGATGTCGACGTGCCGGACCCCGTCGTCGCACCGTTCTCGCTGGCCACCCCACTGGGTGCTGCCGCTGCGATGACCGCCGACGCGGCGTTTAAGGACTCGAACTGCGACGGCATTGATGGGGATGCCAACACCTCGGTGTTTGTCTCCCCGGATGGCGATGACCTGAACCCCGGCAGTCCCGAGTCGCCGCGCAAGACGATCAACGGCGCCATCGCCCGCGCGGTGGAGCTCAACACGCAGGCCGGCAACATCGTCTTTAACGCCATCATCCTCGGCAAAGGCGACTTCAACGAGACGGTGGCGCTGGCGCCCGGCATTGGCCTTTATGGCGGCTACGATCACCTCAAGGGCTGGACGCGCAGCGTCGCCAATAGTTCGCGCATCAACGGGCCGGGGACGGGAATCACGGCGACGAATATCAGCCGCGAGACCCAGATCCAGATGGTCAGCATCATGGGGGCCCAGTCGACGGTGGCGGGCAGCTCCAGCTACGGCCTTCTGGCGAGCAATAGCAGCGGGCCGATCATCTTGAACGGCTGCTACATCGAAGCGGCAGATGGCGCCAACGGCGCGGTCGGAGCCGATGGCAAAGCCGGAGATCCAGGTGGAGACGGGCAGCGCGGCACCGATGGCTGTGACGCTTGCAACAACACCGGCACCGGCGTCGGTGGGGCGGGCGGCACCTCTACCTGCGGGGCAACGGGTGGCAACGGCGGCAACGGCGGCTATGACGCAAGCGGAGCCGGTGGTGGCAATGGCGCCGGGGCGATGTTCACGGCGCCACCGACCGGCGTTGGCGGAGGGGGTGGCGGCAACGGCACCTGCGTAATCGGTCCGAATGACCGATCCGGTGGAAATGGTTACCCCGCCAGCGACGGCGCTCTGGGCAAGACTGGCCTGCCGGCGGACAACACCGGAATCCCGGGCCCAAATGGCTATCAAGCGGCCAACGGCAAACCCGGCACCAAT
>DAORCZ010000818.1:0-4191 GCA_035345735.1 Pseudomonadota bacterium
GGGTCTTCATAGCGCCTAGCGTATCGCGAATCGGCCCCGCAGATCTTCTGCGCCCCACTGTGCGGCGGCAGACGTCTCCACCCGTCGCGGTGAATCCACTTTCGGGGCGGGGTTACTCAGGTTTTAGGGGGACGCGAGCCGGGGGAGAGGAGGGGCGGGGGAACTTAGGCGTGCGGCTGCTGGGGCTGCGACTTCTGACCGAACAGGCCGAGCACGGTCTGCTCCACCTTCTGGCCGAGCTTTTTGCCCAGCGACTTGACGTTGTGCAGCGGGTCCTTCATCAGCGGCGCCACTTCGTGCACCAAGTCAGAAGCCGTCGTCGTCACGCGGTGCCCCGGCCAGAAGAAGGGGCTCTGCAGGTGGCGATTCTTGGCCATGTGCAAACGAAGCTCGGCCGGCGTCACGCCGTATTCCTTGCAGGTCGCTTCGAACTCAGCGCGGGCCGCGGCGCGAGCCTTAAACAGCATCATCTGCACGCGGCTGTAGACGTTGACCGCACCATCGCCCGAGGTCTCGATCGGCAGGAAGATCGCGCCCGGCCACTTCTCGGTGACATAGGACTGCACACCGTCGGACACGCCCGAGCTGGGCATGCAGCCGAAGGGCTTCACCGACAGCGTCATCGTCGACTTCTTGTGCTTGACGTTCATCACCAGCTTGCCGACTTCCATGTGGCCTTCGCCACCGCGCAAGTGGTTGTTGTAGAGGTTCTTGGCTTCCTCGGCGACCTCGTCCATGTCCGGCATGTAGTAGTCGTGCAGGCCCAGCACATGCCCGATGGTCTTGAACATCACGCGGATCGCTTTATCAGCCACCCACAGCGTCGCCAGCTTCTTCTGCACGTTGACGCCGGCCAGGCCCTTGCGGCCCTGGTCTTCGCCGCGCAGATCCATGCGCTGCTTGGTGTCCCAGCGGTGCTCCCAGATGTTGTAAAGGAGCCAGTTGCTGACGATCTGGATATCGACCTCGGCGCCCTCTTGCTCTAGGAAGCGCTGCAGGCCGTAGTTGCCGTCGCCTTCGGTGGTCATGGCCCAGAACTCGCCGATGACCGCGACCTTCGGCTTGATCTGCGTGCGATCGACCTCGACGGCGCGCAGGATGCGGCGGCACTTGATCAGCGCCAGCGCGATGTTGGTGCGCTCGTGGAAGGTCTTGTAAAGCAGCTGCTTGCAATCGCTGATCGCGCGATCGGTGGCGCCCTTTTCCTTCTCGTAGGGCCGCATGCGGTAGCCGATGGCGTTGAGCGCATCGCCGACCATGATCGCCATCACCAGCGACAGGAAGAACTTCGGGTTGAAGTCCAGGCCGGGGTTTTCGCCCGTCGCCTGCTTCAGGCCGCCCTGCTGCTGAAACAGCATGACGCGGAAGCCATCAAAGCCCGAGTCGCGCAGCGCCTTGCGATACTCCGTGACGTAGGTGCCGAAGCGACAGGGGCCGCAGGCGCCGGCGGTCACGAACAGGTAGTTGTCGACGATCTCTTTGCTCGACTTACCGCCTTCATCGCGCAGCTGCACCAGGTGCTTGACCAGGTTTCCGACGGTGAAGTACGTCGGGTTGCACTGCGCGCGGTTGCCGAATTCTTTGCCCAGCTGCAGCGCCGTGGTGTCCGGGCAGTCGAGCGTCTGGACTTTGTAGCCCAGGCCCGACAGCGCCGCCGTGATCAGGTAGTCGTGCGCCATGGTCAGGCCGCCGAGCAGGATCGTCGTATGCGGCCGCTGATCACTGGTGAACTTCTGCGGGTTGGGATCGGTCCAGTGATCCTTCATCTTGTCGAGGCCCAGCGCCTCGCGCTGCTCGGCTTCAAAGCGCGCAAGCTCGGCTTCGATCTCAAGCTCGTGCGGCGACTTCTTCGCCTGCAGGTTGTTGATCACCGGAAGCTGCACACGACCTTTTTGTGTCGCGGCCTGGCCGCCCTGTCCTTCAAGATCCGCTCGCTGCATGTCTAGCTCCTCATCCTGATCTCGTTGAGGGTCCGAAACGGAAACGGTGTGATTACAGTCGCGCGACTTGCTCTTCGCCCTGGCGCTTGATGCCGATGCGGAGCAGGCCCTTGGCCGGCTCCAGCGTCGCGCCAGTTGGTGCAAAGCGCGCTGCGTACTCTGCGACTTTCTTCTTCACTTCGGCGATCTGCTGCGCCAGCGACTCGTCCTGCTGCTTGCGCTCTTCTAGCTGCTTCTGCTTCAGCTCCAGAAGCTGCAGGCGCTTCTCTTCAATCTTCAGCTGCAGCTCGTTCTTCTTCTTCGCCACGTCTTCGAGCCGCTCTTCGTGCAGCTTCAGGCTGTGGGCGTAGGTCTTGACGCGAATCTTGATCGAGCCGCCCGGCTTGTTGGCATCGATGTCATGCAGCGCCGAGTACGGCGTCGCACTGGCGCCAATCACCGAGTCGATCAGGCCATAGGTCGGCGCATCGTGACCGCACTTGAACGACGACAGATCGAGCACCACGACGTTGGGGTGACGCGCCGCGAACTTCGCCGCCCACACCTTCTGCACGCTGTTCGCCGAGTAGTTCTCGGGCCAGACGTCGTTGACTTCGAGCGGCCCGTCGATGAGCCCCTTGTCCATGTCTTCTTTGTAGAAGCGATAGAGCCAGCGCGGATCCTTGGGGATCGAGCGCATCGACAAGATGGGATAGCCCAGCGCCTGGAACTCTTCGAGCACGCCGTGGTTTAGGCCGGGATCGCTGTGATAGGGGCGACCGATCAGCATGACGGCGACGCGGTTTTCTTCTTCCACGACTTCGAGGATCGCCTTGCCGCGCTCCTGAATCTCGCGGTCGAAGACATCCATCGCGCGCATACCCTGCTCGACGGCGTAGTCGCTCTCGTCTTCGGTGACATCCAGCAGCGGGCCGAAGGTCTGGAACAGCACGCGCCGCAGCAGTGCCGGCTCGACAAACGACAGCGCCGGATCGACGTACTTGATGCCGCGGGTGGCGAAGAAGTCGACCTCTTTGGTGAACGCCGCCTTCATGACCTCGGGCGCGCCCGCGACGATCGGGCACGAGGCGGTATCCATCACCTTGTGCAGCCCGGGCGGGATGTGGGTGATGCAGGGGAAGAAGATCGCCGTCAGCTTCTTCTTATCGCTGTGGTGGTGGAACAGCAGGTTGTGAATATGGGCCTGCGCCACCTTCGACGGATAGCAGGGATCGATCGATCCGTACTTGCCGCCTTCCTGCCACATCTCTTCGCTGGTGTCGTCCGAGAACACGACGTTCTGGCGCTGGATGCCCAGCGTCTCTAGGTACGTGCGGATAAAGGGACCGATGCTCCAGACGTTGAGGACCTTGGGGATGCCAATGCGCGTACTGGCGCGCTTCTTCGCCGAGGCCTCGCTGCTGCGCTGAAACAGGCGACGGATGGGCATGCGCTTGATGCCACCGAACAGCGACTTTTTGATCTCGACGTCGTCGATCATCATGTCGGCGGTGGGCATCGGAGGTGGATCGTAGAAGTGACGGAACAGCTGCTTCGACTCGTAGTCGACCAGGTTCGGGAACTGCTTCATCAGCTTCTTGCGGGCCCGCGTCAGCTCGAGCATCGCTTCTTCGGACTCGACGGTGCCCTTTTCGCACGAGAAGCCGGCGATGTAGCGGCTGGTATCGCCGTCCGGCGTCTCGGTATCGATGAAGGTGCGAGCGCAGTTGTTGGGGCAGAAGTGGCAGCGCGTCTCTTCGTCGTTCTTCGACGTGAACTTCAGGTCGATGGCGGCATCCAGGCCGATGAAGGTCGAGCTGCCGCGACGCTTGACGACGCGCAGGGTCTCCATCGCGGCGCCGATCGCGCCCGCTTCGCCGGTGTGCGGGTGGACGTAGACCTCGCAGCCGGGGACGCGATCTTTGATGTAGTCGACCTGCGCTTTGACCGCCGCCAGGTTGTGCTGCGTGCCGCCCTGCAGCACGAACTTGCGGCCCAGGCTGGCCATGCGCGGGATCTGCACGACGTACTGCCAGACGTTCTTCGGCAGCACCTGCGCCAGACCCGACAAGAGCTCTTCTTTCGAATAGCCCTCTTTCTGGAAGTTCACGCGATCGCTGTCGAGGAACACGGCGCAGCCATAGCTGAACTTCGGCGACAGGTCGGCATCGAAGGCGACGTCGGCGTACTTGGTGATCGGCACGCCGAACTGATCGGCCATGGCCTGCAGCAGCATGCCGTTGCCGGCCGAGCACTGGTTCGACAGACGGAA
>DAORCZ010000819.1:0-4190 GCA_035345735.1 Pseudomonadota bacterium
AGGAGCGCCAGCGCCTGCGCCTCTAGCGGGTCGTTGACCTCGGCGGTGGGCTGCGTGTGATAGGTCGTGTAGAAGACGCGACCGCAGCCGTGCTGCAGGCTGGTCGAGACGGGAGCACCGTTGGCCTGGACCCAGACGCGCGGCGTGATCTTGACGATCTTGCCGTCGGCATCCGGTCCCATGCCGTCCATCACCGACGAGATCTGCGTCCAAGCATCCTTGACGCTGGGCAGGCTCTGGCTTTGCGCGTTGAGCCAATCCGTCAGACCGGTATCGGCCTTGGTCACCGGCTGCGCACCGCCGCCCGACTGACAGGCGCTGCCGATCGCCATCCCCTGCCCTGCCCAGGCGATGTAGCCAGGGAAGACCTGGCGCACGTACTCATAAAGCCAGTCAGAGGCGTAGATGCGTCCACCGCGCTGCACGAAGTCGGCGAGCGTGGTCTTGACCCGGGCATCGTAGTTGTAGACACCCGAGCACACGGGGCCGCCCGTCGGCTCACCCGTCTGCGGCGAGCCCGAGCAGGGCAGGAAGACGATGTGGTACTTGCCGATCTCTTTGGGGTCGGTGAGCAGCACATTCGGCCCGGGATACGGCGTCGGCTCGAACGGATAGTGTTGGCCATAGATGGCAAAGGCTGGCGCATCTTTGACCAGCACCTGCGCCTTGCCGAGGCTCTTACTAATCGTGGCTTTGAGGCCCATCTTGGCCAGCACGACCTCGATGGGATCCCAGGCGCCCAGCACTACCGCGATCTTGGGGATGTCGTCGCCGGCCGCCTTGTCGGTGATCGCCGGCAGCGTAGTCAGCGGCGCCGCGATCTGCTGATCGCCCGAGGCCACCTGCAGTGGTCGTACGCGCCGAAACGCGCCCTTCTGCACGACCAGCTTGTAGCTACCGGCCGGCGCATCTAGGTCGAAGCTGCCATCGGTGCGCGTCGTCGTATGCGGCGTGCCATCGGGCAGGTGCACGCACTTATCGCAGTAAACGCCCTCGGGGATGTCGGCCGGCGTGGTGGTCGTCAGGTAGACCAGTGCGCCCGAGATGGGAATGGTGCCCTCGGGCGCCACGACCTTGCCGCGCAGATGCCCGGGCGGGGTCGGCATGGGCTGCGGCCCTGGGCCGGGTCCCGGCATCCCGGGTCCCATCGCCATCGGATCACCATCGCCGTCGCCACGATCAGCGGCATTGCACGCCACCGCGAACAGCAGCGTCGACGAAAGCAGAACTAGTCCAGCGCGAAATAAGCGAGTCATCGCGGCACTATACGCTAAGCGCCACGACTCGATCGTGCGGGGTTTTTCTCGCGGCTAGGTGTTGAACTCGAAGTCGTAGATCGACGGGATGCTCAGGTGCACGGAGATGCCGCGCGCCGACTCATCGGTGAGCAAGTGGACGCAGATCGCGTCCGGGAACTGCTCGCGGTAGGTGTTGATGTGCGTCGGCTCGTTGTCGAAGGCGGCGATCAGCTGGCCGCGCTGCGCGATCTGATCACGCGCGAGAAGCTTCCAGTCATCGTCGTGCATATCGAACTGCGGCTTCATCAGCAGGCTGACGCGATCCTCGTCGGGAATCGGGAAGCCCTCGCGTGCGAAGCAGTCGATCGTGCCCTGTCGCATCGCCGGATGGCGACCGGTGCAGTAGATGATGCGCGCACCGGTTTCTTGCACCTTTTGCACGAAGTCGACAGCCCCCGCCAGCGCGACATCATCGACGCAGTACTCGCTGGTAAAGAAGCGATCGCGCCAGTACTGCTTGGCCTGCGGCTCCAGGTTTTCGACCTCGGTTTCCGACAAGCCCAGGCTGCGCATCGGCACCTTCAGCGACCAGCCATCGAAATGCTCAGGAGCACACGACAGCAGCGGAGCCACCGCGCCCGCCGCGCCGAACTCGCGCAGGATGCGCGCCTGACGCGGCCGGTTGTCAAGCAGCGTCGAGTCGAGGTCAAACAGCACCGCACCTGCCGATTGAAGTTCGGCAGCACGCCGCAAGACCTGCGGCAGGACATCGGGCAGGATGCGGCGATCCGGCGGCGGTTCTCGTCGGACACGGCGCAACAGGGGACGGTCAGAGGGTGAACTAGATTGGGCAGGCACGGGCGCAACATACCGCAAAGCCGGGGCACGGATCCATCGTCTGCGGGGCCTGCGCAGCTGGCAAAGTCCCATGGCCGTTGGCGCTGGCCAGACACCTAGGGCACGGTGAGGCCGATGTGCAGCGCAACCTTCGTCTCGCCCGTCGCCGCCACCTGGACCGCGGTGTTGAGCGGCAGCGTCACGCCATCCCCCCGACTGGGCGACAGCGTGGTGCGAAACGAACGATCGCGATCGAGCAACGCCATCACGCGATAGTCGCCCGCATGAAGCTGATCGATGACCAGCTCGGCCCCCTTTCCTCCGATGGGAACCGTGGCCATCAAGCTACGGCTGACGTTGCAGCCGGAGAGCCCGCAGCCATCGCGGCTGAGCACCACCCAGACATCGGCAACAGCGGCCAACGGCTCGCTCCAGTCCACGCTTAAGCGCAGGCCAGGCAGCGCTGGAAACGCGGAATTCTCGTCGGAGTGTGCCTGGTCATCAGCCGGCAAGCGAGCGGCGCTGGGGCGATCTTCCAGACGACGCGCGGACCAGCTGAGGTGGGGCTTGCCACGCACCTGCACGGCCAGCTGCAGCTGGTCACCCGCCGAAAGTGTCCAGGTCGCATCCAGGTACCCGCAGCCTCGGCCGATGGCGCAGAAGCGGTAGCGCTCGCTGCTGCCGTCGTGGATCTGCTCGACCAGTTCGGCGCGCGTGTCGCGCAGGATGCCCTGGAAGTAGCCGCCGTTGCGGAACACCAAGCGGTCGCCGAGCGCGCTCTTTTCCAAGGCGAAGGCGAAGCGCAGGTTGTTGTCAGCGTCGAGATCGCTGCGACAGAACAGCGTGTAGGGATCGGCCGGACGCAGATCCATGTTGATGATCGGAAAGTCGCCGAGCGGTGTGTTTCTCCCCGGCCCGCTCCACAGCCCGAGCAGCCGCGGCATCAGCTGGGCCGCCGCCATCGCTGGTGTTGATGAGACGGGCAGGCCTGCGTCCTCGACCAAGGACTCCCCGCCGCGCTGACAGGCTGCGGCTATGCAAAGCCCTCCCAGCGACGCAAGCCAGGCACAGGAGACAGCGATTCTGGACCAGATTGATGAGCGAGCGGGCAGCATGGCGGGCGCAGTATGGCCCGACGCCCAGCCGCCTGACTACAGCCGGATTGACGGCGGGGCGCGGCTCACGCCACACTGCGCCTATGGCGAATGACATGCCTCCCCGTCGTTACGAGACCCTGTCGGGCATCCCGCTCAAGGTCGCGTATGGCCCTGCCGATGTGGCCCCTTACAGCGAGATTGGCGACCCGGGCCAGTACCCCTACACCCGTGGCGTTCACGACAACATGTACCGTGGCAAGCTGTGGACGATGCGCATGTTCGCTGGCTTCGGCTCGCCCGAAGACACCAACGAGCGCTTCCATTTCTTGCTGAAAGCAGGCCAGACCGGTCTTTCCACTGCGTTCGATATGCCGACGCTGATGGGCTATGACCCAGACCATCCGCGCTCGCTGGGCGAGGTCGGACGCGAAGGGGTCAGCGTCGCCAGCTACGAAGACATGGAGAGGCTGTTCCATGGCATTCCGCTGGCCGATGTCACGACGTCGATGACGATCAATGCGCCGGCGATTTACCTGCTATCGGCGTACATCGCGGTGGGCGAGTCGCAGGGCGTCGGACCGCATCGCCTGCGCGGCACGCTGCAGAACGACATGCTCAAGGAGTACATCGCGCAGAAGGAGTGGATCACGCCGATCCGCCCGTCGATGCGCATCATCCGCGACATGCTGGTGTACTGCACCCAAGAGATGCCGCTGTGGAACACCGTCAGCATCAGCGGCTACCACATCCGCGAAGCTGGCGCGACGGCGGTGCAAGAGCTGGCCTTCACCTTGGCCGATGGCATTGGCTATGTGCAGCTTGGCCAGGAAGCGGGGCTCGATGTCGATCAGTTCGCGCCGCGACTCAGCTTCTTCTTCGATGTGCACAACGACTTCTTCGAGGAGGTCGCCAAGTTCCGCGCCGCGCGTCGCATCTGGGCGCGCACCATGCGCGAGCGCTTCGGGGCCAAGAATCCGCGCTCGTGGCTGCTGCGGACGCATGCCCAGACGGCGGGCGT
>DAORCZ010000820.1:0-4189 GCA_035345735.1 Pseudomonadota bacterium
GACCTTGCAGCGCGTGCTTACCAGCGGCCAGCAGCAGCACGTCGATGTCGATGTGCTGCTGGCGGGCCAGCGACGGGCGCTAGAGACAACAGGCGTGCCGATGCTGGGCGATGATGGTCAGGTGCGCAGCGTCCTTTTGCTGCTGAACGATGTGACGGCTCGACGCGAAGCGGAAAAGAGCCGCGCCAAGATGCAGGACGAGCTGATCGCCGTCCAGGCCGCCGCACTGGCTGAGCGAAGCACGCCGATCATTCCGATCAGCGACGACATCGTCGTGGTGCCGCTCATCGGCTCGCTGGACGCTGAGCGCAGCACGCAGCTGATGGATACCGTGCCCACCGCGGCCAGCCACTACGAAGCCAAGGTGGCGATCGTCGATATCACAGGTGTCTCGACCCTCGATACGCAGGCGGCGCGGACACTGATCGGCGTGGCGCGAGCGCTTCGCCTCTTGGGCATCGAGCCGGTGGTCACGGGCATGCGGGCCGAGGTCGCGCAGACGCTGGTCCAGCTCGGCGTGCGGCTCGACGGGCTGAGCACCCGCAGCAACCTCAAGAGCGGCATCGCGCATGCTCAAAATCTGCTGAGCAAACGAACGCTCAATCGGCTGCGCTAGCCCGAGTTTGCCGCAAGGCTCGTCCCCGGCGGCAGTACTATGCGGTGACATGGCGCTCATCAGTCCCGATCGCATTCCCGCGGAAGTTATCTGGCTCTGCCAGAAGCTCAGCGAGGCTGGGTATTCGGCGTATGTCGTGGGGGGAGCGGTGCGCGATCTCCTTCTTTACGACGCGTCGAGCGGCCAGTACGCCAAAGACTTTGACGTCGCGACGGCGGCTCACCCCGAGGAGGTGGTGCGCATCTTTGGGGCTCGCCGCACCATCCCGACGGGTATCGCACACGGCACGGTGACCGTCCTCTGCGATCGCTCGCCAGAGGGGGCGGGGGGCGCGGATCTGCCGCCGGTAGGTGAGCATCGCCACCGCCACATCGAAGTCACGACCTTCCGCGGTGAGAGTAGCTACAGCGACGGCCGCCGGCCGGATCGCATCCACTTCATCGATGATCTCGTCGAAGATCTGCGGCGGCGGGATTTTACGATCAACGCCATCGCCTACGATCCGCTGAGCAATACCCTGCACGATCCCTTCGGGGGGCAATCCGACCTGGCCGAGAGTCGCTTGCGTGCCGTCGGTGATCCGGCGCAGCGCTTTGCCGAGGACGGCCTGCGTCTGATGCGGGCTGTTCGCTTTGTGGCCCGCTTGAACCTCAGCATTGAGCCGAGCACGCGCCACGCCTTTGCTGCGGCCCTGCCGACGCTGCGCAAGGTCAGTCGCGAGCGCGTCCGCGACGAGCTGAATCGACTCATCGAGACCAAGACACCGTCGATCGGCCTGCGCCACCTGTTCGAGCCGACGCTGGCACCCGACGAGGAGCACGGGCCCCTGCGATTTGACGGAGAGAACAGCTTGCTGAGCGTGGCCTTGCCCGAGGTCTGTGCCGTGCTCGCCGACGATGGTGTCGCGGCTCGGGCGTGGATGCGCTTGGTCGATGCCTGCCCCCCGGCTCAGCGCTGGGCGGCACTGCTCTGGCCGCTGCGGCGAGCGGGGGCCGGTGTCGCGGCCGGGCTGCCGCAGGAACCCAAACAGCTCTCGGCGCTGCTCGACGATCGCTTCAAGCTGCCGCTGGCGCAGCGTCAGCACTTGGCGAAGATTCTGCTGCTGCCAGACATCGCCTTTGATCAGGCCGATTCCTTCTTGGGGCCGCAGCTTCGCCGCATGATGGCCGCGCACCCGCCCGCGCTGCTGGATGACTGGCTGACCGTGCGAGGCTGCGAGCTGGGCCTCAGCGAGTCGGGGGCGGCGCAGCAGGCCCGCCTGCACAAGTTCTGTGAGCGACTGGCTGCCGAGCGCGCCGGGCGCCCCGCCCTGTCCATCGGTGAACTCTCGCTGAGTGGCCAGGACTTGCTGCAAGCGCTGAACCTGCCTCCCGGTCCGCAAGTCGGGCAGGTCTTGCGGCATCTCTTGGAGTACGTGCTCGACGATCCTGAGCAGAATCAGCGCGAGCGGCTGCTGGCGGAAGCGGCGCGTTTTGCTTCGCCCAGCGCTGCCCGCTCCGAGCCTACAAAACCAGAGCCGGCAAAAAAGGAACGAGCGACGCCACCAAGCCGCGAGCGAACCGAAAAAGTGCGGCAGGCGATCATGCGCATGAACGAGCTGCTGGGCCTGTTTCGCAACAAGCTGCAGGCAGGGGAGCGCGCCTACGACGAGCTCTTTTCTGCACACGATCTCGCTGACACTGGTGCGCTGCACAGCAAGGAGCGGCAGTGGCGCTTGGCCGAGCAGCTAGAGGATCTGACGCCCCTGCGCGATGCCGTCGCTCAGCTGCGCTTCGATGCGCGCGAGCTGGAGAAAGCCTTCGCTGAGCTGCACGCCATCGTGGTCAACACGCCCGACGACATCGACTGAAGCAGGCGCGATCGACGACGCTAGTCGTGCGGCAGGATCTGGTTCAGATAGCTGCGGTGAGTGTCAGAAAAGCCCGCCGGGCGCAGCTGATAGTCGCCCAGCTCGGCGCGCTCTTCGAAGGGACGAAACGGGCCGGCGTCCATTAGCTCGCGGTCGAGATCGGCGAGGTTGTGACTGCCGCCTCCAGGCACGATCGCCATGCCCAGGCTGTGCCCGAATTCGTGCGCAACGGTGCCGCCGATCAAGGCGCCAAGGACGCGCACGGCTTCCTGCAAGGTCGCCTGCCGCTCGCCGCCCATAAGCTCGCTGCGGCTGGCAGGCTTTCCGCCGTACTCGGGGACAAAGGCCAAGAAGACCTCGTCGAACAGCGGCGAGGCGATGGGCAGCGGCTTGGGGGCGCGGGGGGATAGCGACAAGAACGGCTCGATGAAGACGCCGCCAAAGCCGTAGACCCCTTTGCGATCGGCAGCGGCGTTGAAGCCGCCAATGTAGTCGTTCAGCCGCAGGTTGCCGCTGTCCAGCGCGTCGCTGTTGTCGAGCCCGAATAGGCCCGCGTTGTTGGGATCGGGACCGCCGATCTCGATGGTGGTGAATTCGTCGAAGTCGGACGGCAGGCTGTCGCGGACATCGACGTTCCACTCGCGATAGGTCCGGCGCACCACGGCCAGGACCTGCTCGCGCAGCTCGATCTCGATGTTGCGCAGGCCGAAGCGGCGCAGGCCTTCGGTGAAGTTGGTGAGAAACTTCAGGTACAGCACCTGCAGCGGCGAGCCGACATCGACGACACACAAGGGACTGCAGGGCAGGGGGACGCCGTGCTGCACGATTGCGCCCGACAGCACCTCGGGCTCGATGGTGCCGATGAAGCGACCCGCGCGTGAGCCGAGACCGGTTAGCTTGCCGCTGCCATCGACGGTGGGATGCGGGACGAAGACCAGGCGGTGCGAGTCCGTGACATCGGTAATCAGCGTCAGATCGGTGGGCACGACGGTGCCATCGCTCTTGAGCGTAAACGTGCCGCTTAGATGGACGGCGGTCGCGGTGTCGCCGGTCAGATCGAGTGGCAGGAAGCCAGCCCCGCTGGCCCCGATGCGCTGGCCGCGGCGTACCACCTTGGTATCCAGGCCCGTGAGCTGCGTGCGCAAGAGCGACAGCGTCTGCGAGGTGGTCGGCGTCGCCAGCTTGGCGCCGGTAATCTGGCGATTCTCCAGCGTGGCCTGCGCGTACAGCGTGCCAGGCTGGATGCCCAGCGTTTTGGCGCGCAGCGGCAGGCGGGCTTCGGTGCGCGACACCGGCACCAGCGTGTGCTCGATGCGGGGATATAGCGAGGCCTGACTCTGCGGCAGGCTGCTGCGATCGCCGGGGTCGACCTGACGCACGAAGGTGCCGACCAGGGTCAGCACCATCTGCCCTTCGCCATCGAGCAGAAAGCCGCTGCCCTGAATCACGACGTCGTCGCCCAGAAAGAGTGCGGTCGGCGTGACCCGATCGATCACTGGCATGAGCTGCGGTCGCAGGGTCAGTGCGGCATCGGCTGTGCGGATGAAGACTTGGCGATCTTCGGTCAGCTCTAGGCGCAGGGCCCCCACGATGCTGGCGCTGTCGCTACCGGAGAGCGGTCCGCCGGCCAAGGCGCCGAACAGGTCGACGTCGATGGGAAGGACGAGCACACTCTCCGATTCGTATTCGCTGGGGAGCTCTAGCTCGAAAGGCTCGGGGCCGCT
>DAORCZ010000821.1:0-4186 GCA_035345735.1 Pseudomonadota bacterium
CCCCCCCAACCTGAAGAAAAAAGAGCCGCCCCCATCACACCGCATCCCGCCGATCCCCGCCTCAGCCAAGCCCCTCTACTACATCATCAAGTAGGCGCCCACCAGCAGCGCCTCCCCACCTAGCCTTCGTCGGTGTTGCTGCCGGGCGCGAAGATCGCGTCGATCTTGGCGATGATCTCCGGCGAGAGCTTGGGCACCATGGCCAGCGCCTTCATGTTCTCGCTGACTTGCTCCGGACGCGAAGCGCCGGTGATGACGCTGCTGACGTGCGGGTTGTGCAAGCACCACGCGATGGCAAGCTGCGCCACCGATCCGCCGAGCGCCTTGGCGATCGGCTCAAGCTTCTGCACCTTCTCGATGCGATCCCCCGACAGCACGCCATCCTTGAGCCAGGCCAGGCTGGGATCGGCAAGCCGCGTCCCGGCGGGCACCCCGGCGTTGTACTTACCGGTTAGCACACCCGAAGCCAGCGGGCTCCAGATCGTCGTGCCATAGCCGAGATCGCGGAACAGCGGCAGGTACTCCCCCTCCATGCGGCGCCGGTGCAGCAGGTTGTACTGCGGCTGCTCGACGGCGGGTGGCGTCAAGCCGTACTGGCGAGCGATCGCGTCGGCCTTGAGGATGTCAGCCGCGCTCCACTCCGACGTACCCCAATAGAAGGCCTTGCCCTGCTTGATGACGATGTCCAGCGCCCGCACCGTCTCTTCGATCGGCGTGTTGGGGTCTGGCCGGTGGCAGTAGACGAGGTCGACGTAATCCACCTGCAGCCGACGGAGCGCGCTGTTTACGCCTTCGATGATGTGCTTGTGCGACAGCCCGCTGTCGTTAGGGCCCCGTCCCCCCCAGAAGATCTTCGTCGAGAGGACCAAGCCCTCGCGCCGCCAGCCCTTGCGCTTGAGGATGCGGCCCATGACCACCTCAGCTTGCCCGTTGGCATAGGCCTCGGCGTTGTCGAAGAAGTTGACACCAGCCTCGTAGGCAGCCGTCATGCAGCGCTCCTGGGTGTCTTCGGCGTTGGCATCGCCAAACGTCACCCAGGCCCCATACGAGATCTCCGACAGACGAAGTCCAGCCTTCCCCATGCGTCGATAGTTCATGTCCTGGCTCCTAGAAGGTTTCTAGCTACTGTGCACCCGAGCGAATCCAGCCCTCTATTGTACGCAGCGCGTCCGGCGACAGCGCAGCCCCGGAAAGCGGCATCGGCGAGCCAGTGATGCGCGTAAAGCTCTGAGGCTGCGCCGCCAACAGCTTGCGCAAAAGGTAGCTCCGCTCGGGCCGCCCGGGCTCGACCCAGAGCAGCCCCTCCGTCCCGCCCCTTCGTCCCGACAGCAACAGCCCGCGAAGTGCGTCGGGCCCGAGCGAAAAATCCAGCCCCGCGGCGGGCTCGTGGCCAGCCATGCCCGCGCGGTCGACGCGACTATGACAAGCTGCCTGCGTACAGCGATCCGCCAGCCCTCCTCCGGCCCCCAGGAGCTGAGCTAGCGTCGGTGCCAGCGGGAGCGGCGCCACCGGCGCGAGGGTCTCAGCGGTCCGAAAGACCAGCTGAAACTCGGTGGCCAATGGGCGGCCCGCTAGCGACTGCACGCTGCGACTGAGCGTGAGGACGATCTCAGTCTTCGCCGGAAGGGGCACGACGGGCCGCAGGCGAACCTGGCGATCGACCAGCCTGACCTCGGCGTTCACACGCGCAGGGTCGCCCCGGGGGCCCAGCACGACAGAGGGAAAGACCAGCGACTCGGGATCGGGAAAGTCAGAAAATCCTAGAACGAGGTCGCCGTTGCGCAGGACTTCCGTGCTCCTAGCGGACGGCGTCGTGAAGGTGACAGAAAACGGCAGTGAATTTTCACGGGGCAGGCGCTCTTCGCCAGGTGGGGGCTCGCAGGCAGCATGGAGAAAGATCGAAGCGAGCAGGACAGCGAGAGCGGTTGGATGGCCCAAAGAGGACGCGGGGCAGCGCGACACGCCGAATCTAGCTCTTGGCGTAAAGTTCGAGCTGCTCTCGGACCACTTCGTCGCTGATACCCGTCGGAATGTACTCGCGTAGGCAGTCGGCCAAGCTGATCATCATGTCCCCCGTGCCCCGTTCGGTGACGAGCTTGTGCAGGAGTTCTTTTGCGACCTGGCTATGGTCGTCGCGCAGCATGCTCTTGATCATCTCCAGGTTCAGATCGCCCTGGAAGTCGAGCATCAGGTTTTCCAGCAGGTATTTGATGAGAGCGTTCACGTCTTCCTCTCAAGGTGCGGGTAGTGTGCAGGTGTAGAGTCGCTTTCTTTAGTATTATCAAGTCTTTGCGTCTCTTTACAAGAAGTACGCGCAGCGACATTCTCGTACGGTTAGCCTGTCCGTCGTCAGCGCGGCCGAGCCTCCTGCCCCTCGTCAGGCTGCGCGCCCTGGGTCGTTACCGACGGCACCTGCCGCCGGCCAGTCGCGGCGCAGTGCAAACGATACCGATTGGCCCTACACGCGACCCTGCCTATGCGCCATAGGGTGTGGCCCAGAGTCCTAGACCGAGCAGCTACCCCCACATCTAGCCAGCCGTTGACCGCCTGACCACGACCCGTTGCGGGCTGATTTGGCAATCTTGACGGGACCCTCGGCACCCTGATACCGTGAGCTCTTATGAGAGGTGTGTCAGAACTGCTCGCGCTTAGTGCCCTGCTCACGCTTGCCCCAGCGTGCGGGCCCGTCACCTATCTGTCGCGGGTGACCTTCAGCGCGTATGGCGACATGGAAGCGCTGCGTGTCACCGACACCGAGAAGTGGTCGCCGTACGAGTTTACGGCCGCCAACGAATATCTGCGACGCTCGCAAGAGCTCGCCGGGTATGCGCGCCACCATGACTCGAACAATTTTGCGAAGAAGGCGCAGACCAACATCAAGGATGCCAAAACGGTCGCGACTCGTCGCAAAAAGGGCAGCGAGTTCCCGATCTACAACCCGAATGACCCGGGCATGTACATCACCAAAGACGGGCTCGTGAAGCGCAAGTCAAGCCTCGACTACGACAACGAGAAGCCCCCTGGCTTGGACAACGAGAAGCCACCGCTCACCCAGGGTGAGATCGATGCCAAGAGCAAGAAGGAGGGCAAGTAATGAGCCGCCTTCTTCCCTCTGTCTCGCGCTTCTTGCCGGGCGTGCTGCTGCTTGCTCTGCCGCTCCTCGCGGGCTGCCCGGGCATGACCCTCAAGAAACAGCTTGAAGGCGTCAAGCAGACGATCGACCAGGCGCGCGCCAATGGCGCCTATCTCTGCGCTCCCGTCGAGCTGGCGATGGCCGAATCGCACTACGACTTTGCGCAGGCCGACCTGTACTACGGCGACTACTTCGCGGCGAAAGAGCACACCGAAATCACCGCCGACAACGCGCAGAAGGCGCTTGAGAAGTCGCCGCCCAACAAGTGCAAATGGCAGGAAGAGAAGCCGATCGTGATGCCGAAGCCGGGCGATCGCGATGGCGACGGCCTGCTCGACGATCAGGACAAGTGCCCTGACGATCCGGAAGACAAGGACAACTTCGAGGACGAAGACGGCTGTCCCGAGCCCGACAATGACAAGGACGGCATCTACGACGTCCGCGACAAGTGTCCGAACGATCCGGAAGACAAAGACAACTTCGAAGACGAAGACGGCTGCCCGGATCCGGACAACGACAAGGACGGCATCCTCGATCCGCAGGACAAGTGCCCGAACGATCCGGGACCGAAGGAAAACCAGGGCTGCCCCGACACCGACAAGGATAAGGACACGGTTGTCGATCGCCTCGACAAGTGCCCGGATGAGCCAGGCGTGCCGCCGTCCGGCTGCCCGGAGAAGAAGTTCCTGGTCATCACGAAGAAGAAGATCGAGCTGAAACGACAGATCCACTTCGCGACGAACAAGTCGAAGATCCTGCCCGACTCGTTCGAGCTGCTCGATGAGGTCGTCGAGATCCTGCAGAAGAACCAGGAGATCAAGAAGCTGCGTGTCGAAGGCCACACCGACACCAAGGGCAAGCCGGCCAAGAACATGGTGCTGTCGAAGAACCGCGCCAAGGCCGTCTTCGACTACCTCGTGCAGAAGGGTATCGACGCCGGTCGCCTAGAGTCGGAAGGCTTTGGCCAGACCTGCCCGATCGCTACCAACAGCACAGAGGACGGTCGCGAGAAGAACCGCCGTACCGACTTCTTCATCGTGACGGATGGTCAGC
>DAORCZ010000822.1:0-4182 GCA_035345735.1 Pseudomonadota bacterium
CCATGAACGACATGTCCATGAGGATGACGCCCTCGCGGGTGGCGCGGTGCTCGGCGGCCCAGGTGGAAAACCAGGCGGGGCGGCCCCAGGTCAGGGGGCCGGGATCGGGGGTCTTTCCCGGACCGGCGTACCAGTCGGCGCCCTCCCAGCCGCTGACGTCGCGGAAGTAGGCACCGCGGGCGGCCAAACGATCGTAGATGGCGGACTTTTTGGCGCCGCGCGCCGTCTGCATCGAGCGGTTGGGGTAGTGGCACTGATAGACCATGCCCAGCGACTCGACGGTGCGCGAGCGACGGTACTCGGGGGTGCACTGGTAGGGCTGGAGGCGGTCGATGTGAAAGCCAGTGATGTCGGCGTCGGCGCGCCCGTGCAGGACCCAGTGAGCGAGCAAGCGACCGATGCCACCGCCGGTCAGGATGCCGATCGAGTTCAGGCCAGCAGCGACGATGTAGTTCCGCAGCTCGGGGGCTTCGCCGAGGATGGGGCGCAGGTCGGGGGTGAAGCTCTCGGGCCCGCAGAAGAACTTGCGCACGCCGATGTCCAGCGAGGTGGGCACGCGGCGCATGGCCTTTTCGAGATAGGGGCCCATGCGATCCCAGTCGGGGGTGATCTCGCCGAAGGAGAAGTCTTCGGGAATGCCCTCGACCTTCCAGGGGGCGCAGACGGGCTCGAAGAGGCCGATCATCAGGCCGCCGCCTTCCTCGCGGTAGTAGCCGTAGGACGCGGGGTCTTCGATGACGGGGAGGCCGGCGTGCATGCCGGGGAGCTTGTCGGTGATTAGGTAGTAGTGCTCTGCCGCTTGCAGCGGGATAGGGACTCCACTTAGCTCGCCGAGCTGACGAGCCCAGGCACCGGCGCAGTTGATGACGAACTCGCAGCGGATGTCGCCGTGCGCGGTGCGGACACCGGTGACGCTGCCGCGGCTCTGCAGGACGGACTGCACGGGGACGCCTTCGAAGATCTTCGCGCCGCGGAGCTTGGCGCCCTTGGCGAGAGCGCGGGTGACATCAACGGGATCGACGCGCCCGTCGCCGCGGACGTAAAAGCCAGCCTCGATGTCGCTGACGTTGGCGAGCGGGAAAAGGGCGGCGACTTCGCTGGGGCCGATCTCTTGCACGTCGACGCCGCAGTAGCGGTTGAAGGCGGAGACACGGCGATACTCCTCCAAGCGGTCGCGGTCGGCGGCGAGCTCGATGAAGCCGCAGGGACGAAAGCCGGTGGCCTGGCCGGTCTCGGCTTCGAGGCGCGAGTAGAGATCGCGGGTGTACTTGCGCAGTTCGGTCGAGGTCTCGGACGTCGAGCCAAAGCAGACCATGAGACCGGCGGCGTGCCAGGTGGTGCCGGAGGTGATGCGATCGCGTTCGAGCAGAACGACGTCTTGGCCGGCGTGCGCCAGGTGATAGGCGACGGAGCAGCCGATGACACCACCGCCAATGACGACGATGCGAGCATGGCTGGGCAGAGCGCGCTCACCTGGCGCGGCAGGAGCGGGGTCCGAAGGAGGCTGGAAGGCATCACGGCTTGAGGGGGCAGTCGGGTTCATCGGCCGCGCAGTATATCCAGCCGGTGCGGCAGGGACAGAGGGAGCCGCCGACTGCTATGCTGGGGGCCGACGTTGTCTGCGGACATCGCGGGGGGAACATGGGAAGCAAGCTCGCGCGGACTCTGGCTTGGGGCCTGGGGCTGGCCTCGATCCTATCGGGTGCGGTGACGGCGAAGGTGGCAGCCCACACCATGATGCAGAAGGCCCAGGTCTGCCCGCTTGACGGCACCAAGTGGACGGCGACGCTGGACGGCTCGGGCACGAGCTTTGGCCAGCAGTTGGATCTAAAGCCGATTGGTCCGACGCCGGCGCCGTGGCGGCTGGCGGTGTGTCCGACGGACCACTTCGTGATGTTTCAGGAGAGCTTCACGCCGGCTGAGCTGGCGACGCTGCGCGCGCTGATCAGCTCGCCGGAGTATCAGAGCCTGGCGAAGGACCACAGCGAGTACTTCCTGCTCGGGCGCATCTTTGCGCACCTCGGCAAGCCGCAGTTTGTGATTGCCCTGGCCTACGTCAAGGCTTCGTGGCAGGTCGATAGCGATCCGGTGCGCTACGCCGAATACGCCGGGGCGGCGCTGCGCCACTATGAGGCCGGCCTGGCCAAGCCCGAGACCGCCGACGCCAAGGCCAGCGAGGCCGAGCGCCAGGGTCTGCGCCTCAACGCCGAGCTGATCGCCGGCGAGCTAGAGCGACGCTTGGGCAAATTCGACGCGGCGCGGGCGCGATTCACCCGGGTCGAGAGCAGCCCGCAGCCCAAGGAAGAGATCCATCGCGCGATCATCGCGCAGCAGTTACGGCTGATCGCCGCTGCCGATTCGGGCCCGCATCGCGTCGAGCGCCCGGGAGATAAGGCGCCGCCGCCTGGCCCGGCGATCAATCCGCCCCCGCGACGGCCCACCTCGCCAGGGCGGCCCCTACCGCCCATCCCGGTAACTTAGGGGACAAGCCGATATCCGACGGCTGCTTGCACCACCGAAGGCTGGGCGGCTCATGATATGATGGCAGCGTGGCTGATCTGAATACGCAGCGAGAATCGCTGGCCAAGAGACGACTTTCACAGGGACTCGCGCTGGGCTTGGCGCTGCAGCTTATGGCGGCTCCATTTTTGCCGGCGGCCTGGGCCCAGGAGCCGGCCAAACCGACGGCCCGCCCGACGGAGCTGGAGCAGAAAACGGCGCAGCAGCACTACCAAGCTGGCGTCATGTTCTTCCAGGCCGAAAACTGGAACGCGGCGCGGGCCGAGTTTGAAGCGGCGTACCAGCTAACCAAGTACCCGGATCTGCTCTACAACCTGGCCAAGATTGCCGAAAAGCAAGGTCGTACGGCTGATGAGGTGCGCTACCTCGAAGAGTACCTGGCCAGCAAACCGCAGGACTCCGAGACGGTGCGGGCCCGGCTGGCGGTGATTCGGCCCGGCGTGCAGGCGGCAGGCACAACGGCCGGGGGAACTACGAGCGCGTCGCAGACCTCGTCCCTGCCTTGGCCGGCCATCGGCATCGCTGCGGGTGGCGTCGCTTTTCTGATCATCGGCATCGCCTGCGGCGGAGCAGCCCTCGACGCGGCTAGCACCGTCGCCTCGCCGACCAACAATGGCAAGCCGTTTAACGCTGATCTGTTCGCAACGCAGGAGCGCGGCAAGCAGCTCAGCGCGGCCGCCATCGCCTTCGACGTGATGGGTGGGCTGGCCCTAGCTGCCGGCGGCGGCTGGCTCGGCTACTGGGTCTATCAGCGACAGCAACAGAAAAAACTGGCAGCACCGCCGATGACCGCGCTTGTGCCGCTTGGGCCGGGCGGTCCAGGAGTCGGCGTAGTTGGGAGCTTCTAATGTCTAAATCCATCTCTGCATTGGGTACTTTGGCACTGCTGCTGGGGGCCGCGTGCTACAGCCCGAACCTCAGCACGGTTCGTTATTCCTGCGACGAAGCCAACCCGTATTGCCCCGACGGACTCGACTGCATCGGCGGCGTCTGCTTGGCCCCTGGCAGCAGCAACATGGCGGACGGTCCCCCCAGCGGGACTGACGGCGGCGCCAGCGTCGCAGGCTGCCGATACGGCGGCGGCACCGACTTGGGCGGCGGGGTCTTTGCCTGCCCGGGCGTCTTCAGCCCGACGCGCGCCAACGGCGCCCCGAAGGCCACCGAGCTCTGTGCCAACGGCGCCAGCATCTGCAGCATGCCTCGCACCGCCAACCTGACGCTCTGCAACTCGCTGCCCGGATTCTTTGGGAGCACGCAGCCAGCTCGCTACAACGGCGGCGGGCGCGGCAACCCCAACAACTACTCATGCCAATCCACGAACAACGGCATGGACCGTGCCGTCCCAGGCTGCGGACGGTTGACGCAGAATCAGGTCATGGACAAGAGCTGCGCCGGCTTCACTCGCGTGCTTGACTGCAACAACGTCACCAGCTGGGGCTGCTACAGCTCAACCCTCGACGATAGCCACGACAACAGCAACCCCGCTGACGGCGTCCTCTGCTGCTTGCCGTAGCCTAGGTCGGTACGGCAGCGCCTCGCGCTGCGCTACGCGGTACCCGTCGTCTCGTCGGAGCCAGCCGGACGGCGCAGCGCCTGCGCCAGGTACCACAGATTGAACAGGAAACAGAGCAGTAGCAGGCCCGCCATCGGCAGCGTCCAGAA
>DAORCZ010000823.1:0-4181 GCA_035345735.1 Pseudomonadota bacterium
GCCGAGAGGATGCCTTCGACATCGGTGATGATCGTCACCTCTTCGGCATCGAGGAAGCGACCGACCAACACGCCCGAGATGTCCGATCCACCACGGCCGAGCGTCGTCAGATCCCCGCGCATGCTGCGGGCAAAGAAGCCGGAGATGACGGCCACGCCACCGCGCCGCAAGACCGGCAGGACCCGCGCGCCAAACAGCCGGCGCGACTCGTCCTCTTGCACCTCCAGCGGCCGCTCTTCGTTGATCTTCTGCGCCTGCAAGAGCGCGCCATCCGGGCTATCGACGATCAGCGGCCAGGTCTCAGCCACCGACGGCACGAAGGGCACGGCATCGACCGACAGCGAGCGCAGCGCAGCGGTCAGAAGGAAGGTGCTCTTCTCTTCACCCAGCGCCACCACGCGATACATCGACTGCAGATCGGCGTGACGTTCAGTCGCGGTGTAGACCGAGTTCAAAAGGAGGTTGGTGTCGTTGCCCTGCGCGCTCACCACCACGGCAAGCTGATCGCCGCTCTTGAGAAGCTGGGCGATGTTCTGGGCAGCGCGTCGGATGCGATCGGCACTCTCAATCGAGGTGCCGCCGTACTTGAGGACTCGTCTCATGCTGGGCTGGCCTCTTTAGGGAAGCGGCTCGCGAACAAAGGTCCGCGCGAAGTCGTCGTAGGTCTCGGCGCGACGGATGCAGGTCACGCTCTGGCCAGAGATCAGGTACTCGGCCGGCAGGAAGTTCAGGTTGTAGCGACTGGACATGGCGGCGCCGTAGGCTCCCGCCTCGTAGATGATCAGGCCGTCGCCCTCGCGCGGGGTGGGCAAGAGCCGCCCCTGGCCGATGAAGTCGCCCGACTCGCAGATCGGCCCGACGACGTCGTACAGGCGAAGCTGCGCATCGGCCGAGGGATCGGGCTCTTGCAAGAGCTCAATGTGGTGATACGCGCCGTACAGGCACGGTCGGATCAGCTGCGCCATCGAGGCATCGGTGCACAGGAAGCTGCGATCGCTACCGCGCGCTCCGCCGTCGCTGCCTTGGCCGTGTCGCTTGATGCCCAGGACGCGCCCAATGAGCGCCCCGCAGCGCCCGACGATGCTGCGCCCCGGCTCTAACCACAGGCGCAGGCCCTGACCTTCGAGCAGCGGCCGCAGACCGTCGATCAGATCCTGCGGCGAGGGCGGAGCCGGCGCAGTGCTGCGATGGCTGTAATCGATGCCCAGGCCACCGCCCATATCGAGCGTATCGACGGGATGTCCCAGTGCGCGCAGACGCAAGGCCAGCGGCAGGATCTGCCGCGCCGCATCGAGCACCGGCTGCACCGACTTCAGCGTCGATCCCAGGTGGCAGTGCAGGCCGCGCACGACCACGCCATGCGGCTGGCCAAGCAAGGCGCTAAGCGTCGGCAACAGCCGCTCGATCGTCGCTTCGGCCATGCCGAACTTCGACTCTAAAAGCCCGGTCGAGATGTAGGGATGGACCTGGGGATCGATGTCGGGGTTGACGCGCAAGAGCACATTCGCCCGCGCCGAGAGGGCCACGGCCCGCGCCTGCACATGCGCCAGATCGAACTCGCTGTCGATCGAAAGCAGCGCCCCGGCCGCGATCGCCGCGTCGATGTCAGCGGTGCGCTTGCCGTTGCCGTGCAAGAGGATCTGGCTCGCCGGAAAGCCGACGCGCCGGACGTGCTCTAGCTCGCCATGGCTGACCACCGCGGCTCCGGCGCCGAGCCCAGCCAAGATCGACAGCAGCTCGCGACTGGGGTTGGCCTTGACCGCGTAGGCGATCACCGGCGACGGCAGGCCGGCCTGCGTCAGGCTCGCGGCCGCCCTGGTGTAGCGAGAAAAATCCTGTTCCAGCTGACGTTGGCTGTAGACGAAAAACGGCGTCGGCAGCCCGCGGGCCAAAAGATCCGCGGCCCGTACGCCTTCGATGCGCAGCGAGCCGCCCAGGCGATGAAAGACGGCGTCCTCGGAAGGGTTCACGCGACGCCTCGCCGGCTAAGCCGCCACGCTGGGCCGGGCTTCTTCGATAAGCAGGTTGGGGATGCCATCTTCGATAGCGTACGACAGCTCGCAGGCGGCGCAGACGAGCGCGGTTCCTCCGTCGCTGCCTCCCGACTTTTCGGCGGTTTTTTCCTGCAGCTCACCGCGGCACTTGGGACAGCGAAGAATGGCCATGAGTTCTGGATTCAGCATGTGCGTTTTCTCGACAGTAATGGGGGCACGCCGGCGTCTGCTTCGGGGATTCTGGGCTGGCCGCCGCGCGGCCGACGCGGACCACGCATATCAGATACCGTCGCGCCGAAAAAGGGGGAGGCGAAACAGCAGGTCGCGCAGGCCGCGCGGCAGTCCCGCAAAGAGGCGCGTGCCCCAGGCGAGCGGCTGCGGCAGGTTGATCTCGGCCGGCCGGCCAGGTAGCCGAGCCAGCATGGCAGCGACGGCGACATCGACGGAGAGGAGCTGCGGCAGGGCATGCTGCGCGTGATCGAGCATCGGCGTACGAACAAAGCCGACGTGGATCGCGGTCACGGCAACACCGGTGTTCCGCAGATCAAGCCGCAGACAGTCGAGCAGCATCGACAACCCAGCCTTGGGTGCGCAGTAGGCGGAAGCCCCCGGCAGCGCCCCGAACGAGGCGAGCGAGCTCATGCCCACCAGATGACCGCGACGGCGAGCCACCATCTGCGGCAGTGCGGCGGTCAGCGTCGCGGCTGCCCCGACAAAGTTGATCTGGCAGGCCGCGCCGAGCGCTTCCCACGACCACGTGGGAACACCGGGCGGGGCCCCAACTCCCGCATTGGCGACCACCAGATCCAGCCCACCGACGTCGACATCGGCCTGCTTGACCGCGGCGCGCGTCGCTTCGGAGTCGGCCACATCGAGGACCAAGGCCCGCGCCCGCCCCCAGCCTGGCTGGGCGTTGATCTCGTCGATGAGCGCCTCTAGCTCTCCCCCGCGACGGGCACAGGCAATGACCTGGGTGCCACGTTCAGCCAGGGCCCGCGCCAGGCCCCGCCCGATGCCAGACGAGGCCCCGGTAATCAGCGCAGTTCGGTACGTCATGCGATAGACTACCGCGCCCCGGCGAGCCCGGCGCCCCGACCCTGCCGACTCCGTCGGGGGCGCGCATCGCGAGCGCCACGCCACGCAAAATTCCCAGCCCCCATCGCCCAAAGGCCAAAAGACCCAAGCCGATGTCGTTCGCATCCTGGTACGAGAGTCCCTGGCATCACCCGGCAGTCGCCTGGCTGGCGACGCTGCTGGTGCTTTTTCTAGCCCCTACCCTTGCGCACCTAGCCGGTCCACGACGGCGCGTGCTTGTCGGCCTGCAGCTCCTGGCGGCGCTGGACGCGCTGTGCACCGGGCCGTGGTCGCCATTTTCCGGCTCGCCGGCCTGGAACACAGCGGCCTCGGTGGTCTTTGTGATCCTCGGCGATGCGCGCTTCTTGGTGCTGCTGCAGGACCCCACGCTGTCGGCGGGACACCGGCGCCTCGCCCTGGTACGCGGGCTGCTGGTCGCCACCGGCTTTTCGCTGGCCGCCTACCTCGCGTCGCGAGCCCTGCCCGCCAGCATGCAGTCGCCGCGCTACCTGTTTCTGACCTATGAGCTCATGTTCCTGGGGCTGCTGCTGCTGATTCGGCGCTGGCTGCCGCTGGCCGAAGATGCCCAGGTGCGGCGAGCACAGCGACGGCTAACGCGCTTTGAGTTTCTGCAGTACGGGCTGTGGGTGGCGGCTGATCTGTGGCTTTTGTTTGGCGGCCGCTGGGCGGACTACGGCTACGCGCTGCGCCTGCTGCCCAACACGCTCTACTACGCAGGCTTCGCAGTCTTCGCAGCGCTATACGGAATGTTACCCAATCAAGTGCCCCAGCCGGCAGCTGACCTCGCGATTCCCGAGGACGAGAAGTCGTTGGCAGTCTAAGCATGAATCCCAGGGATTGTGAGATGGGCCCTCGGCAAACGCGTAGGGCCGAGTGGTCGAGATGCTGGCCCGCCGGCTTGGTGCTGGGCCTGCTTTGGCTTGTCGGCTGTCGCCCGCGGACCACGCCGCCTGACGAGCGCCAGCTGGAATTCCTGCGCGATGGCCAGCTGGTCCGTCGCCTGCGCGTGACGGAGCTGGGTACGCCGCAGCCCGTGACGGCCTGGGACCCCTACTACCAGCGCGAAAAGACCTTCCTGGCCGTGCCGCTGGC
>DAORCZ010000824.1:0-4176 GCA_035345735.1 Pseudomonadota bacterium
ACTGGGTCTACCTCGATCTGAGCGTGGGTACCGGCGGCGCCCTGGTGACTGCAGGTGGCGACGGCGATGTCGTTGGTCGATGAACAGCGCGCGCTTTTGTTGGGGTTGCGCGGGCTGGGGGCGCAGGCTGAGTTTCTGCTGGATGGTTCGTTGGTGGCGGTGCTGCAGAATGGGGCGACGGCGACCGAGCAGGCGTTGCTTTCGGCGCAGGCGGCGCTGCTGGTCCAGAAGTACTGGCCCACGGCGCAGACGGTGGTCAGCATGGGGCGCGGGGTGCGCTCGGCGAGTATGCCGGTGGGCGAGGTGCTGGACCGGGCGGCGCGGCTGCTGGCGGGTGAGACGACGGAGACCATGGCGAGCGGCAGCTTCGACGCGCTGATGGCACTGCGCGGCGAGGTGCTGGTCGATGAGCTGACAGCGAGCTTGATCCGCGATCGCTACGAGCTGTCATCAAGTGGGGGGGGAAGCGGGGCGCGCGGCAAGGTTTTCCGCCTGCAAGGTCCCAGCGCAGAGCTCGACGAGAGCAAGCGCCTGCTCGGAAAACCGACGCCTTGCGTCGGACGCGAGCGTGAGCTGCAGCAGCTAGAGAGCGCGTTCCACGCGACCTGCGAGGAGCCGGGGGCGCGGGCCGTGGTGGTCGTGGGAACGGCGGGGAGTGGCAAGTCACGCTTGCGGCACGAGTTCCTGCGACGCATCAAAACGCAGCAGCCGATGCTGATTCTGTCGGGGCGCGGCTTGGCGCTGTCGAAGGGCTCGGCGTATGGGCTGGTGGCGCATGCCTTGCGAGACCTCGCGGGGATCAGCGACAGTGACGCGCGGGGCGAGCGCTGGCGGCGCTTTCAGCTGCGGATCGGGCAGCACATGCAAGCGGAGCAGCAGCTGCAGGGGGTGCCGCTCTTGGCGTTGATCTGCCAAGCCAATCCAGAGGACGAGGGTGCTCGCCTGGTGCCAGCGGGCCTTGCCGATCCGCAGATCCTGCACGAGCAGATCGCGCAGGCCTTCGCAGAGTTCCTCGCTGCCGAGTGTGGGCAGGGGCCGGTGGTGCTGATTCTGGAAGACCTGCACTGGGGCGACGTCCCGTCGGTACGCCTGGTCGATGCAGCGCTGCGTCAGCTGGCCGAACAGCCGTTCTTTGTCCTGTGCCTGTCGCGTCCCGAAGTCTCTGAGCAGTTTCCTGATCTGTGGGCCCAGCGGCGGCGACAGTACATGCCACTGTCCGGGCTGAGCCGGCGAGCCTGCGAGCGGCTGATCCGCGAGGTGCTGGGCAGTGGGATCTCGCCTGAACAAGAAGCCCAGATGATTGCGCAGGCCGCTGGCAACGCGCTGTTCCTGGAAGAGCTGATCCGCGTCGTCGCCGATGGCAAGGCGGGGGGCGCGCCGGAGACGGTGCTGGCGATGCTGCAGGCCCGCTTGGGGCGGTTGCATCCCAAGGTGCGGGGGCTGCTGTGTACCGCCAGTCTGTTCGGCAGTGTGTTTCCTCGCAGCGGGGTGCACGCACTCGTCGATGCCGAGAGCGGCCGCGCCCTGGATGCCGCCCTGGCCGAGCTCTGCGAGCTGGAGATCCTGCAGCTTCATGCCGAGTCGACGCCCAGTGGCGAGTCGGCCTACGCGTTCCGCCACGACCTGGTGCGCGACGCTGCCTACGCGCTGCTGCCCGACGCCGATCGCGAGCTGGGGCACTACCTGGCGGCGCGCTATCTGGAAGCGGCCGGCGAGCGCGAGGCGGTGCTCTTGGCCGAGCACTATCGGCGGGGCGGGGCAAAGGCGGAAGCCACCCACTGGTATCGCGTGGCGGCCGAGCAGGCATTGGAAGCGAGTGAGATGGGGGCGGCGCAGAAGCGTGCCCAGACGGCCCTGGATGCCGGGGCGAGTGGCGTCGAGCGCGGCCTCTTGCTGCTGCTGCAGGCCAACGCGGCGTACTGGCTGCGTCAGTACGATCAGACGCGCAAGGCGGCCGAGCAGGCCCTGGGTTTTCTGACGGCGGGCAGCACCGACTACTTTCACTGCGCGGCGCAGCTTCTGGTCTCGTGCGGTCGGCTACGCGACTGGGAGGCGGTGCAGACCTATCTCCACACCGTGCTGCAGGTGCCGGTTGCTAGCGACGCCGTACCGGCGCTGGCGCTGTGCCTTTCGCGCACCGGCTACATGTTCCTGATGCAGGGGCGGGTGTCGCAGATGAAGACGATCGCCGATCGTTTAGCGCTGCTCGACGCGACACAGATCCGAAGTCAACCGGTGGCCCAGGCGCAGGTCGAACACTTCCGCAGCGCCTACTGCATGGTGGCCGGCGATGTGCGAGGCGCGACGGTTGCGCTAGAAGCGGCGATTGCGGCGTGGGAACAAGGCCGCGACCTGCGCAACGCGCTGATGGAGCGCAACACCCTGGCCTGCAACTACATCGAGGCCGGGCATTTTGCCGAGGCCACGCGCATCGTTCGGCGGAACTTGCAGCAGTGTCAGCAGGCCAAGATCCCCGGCGCGCACACGCTGTCGCTGGTCATCCTTGGCTATGCTCTGACCTTTGACCCGACGGTGCGGGACGAGGCGCATGCCTGTCTTTCCGAGGCGCTGTCGCGCAGCCGTCAGACCGGGCATCGACTGCACGAGGGCTGGGCGCTGTCCGCCCTGGCCCGTCTGCTGTTTCTGGAGGGGCGCTACAGCGAGTCCGAGACACAGGCCCGACTGGCCGCCGAGCTAACGGCCAAGGAATCACCGTCGTTTCAAGCCGGTCCGCTGGCGTGGCTGGCGCGGGCGCTGGGGCGACAGGGACGAGCCCGCGAGGGCTTGGCGCAGGCCGAGGGGGCGATGACCATCCTCAAGAACACCGGGGGTTTCTGCTTCGGTCCGATGGTTCCGTCGCTGGCCCGGGCCGAACTCCTGCTGCAACTAGCGAGCGAGGGCGGGGATGTCGAGGCGGCGCGGCAGGCCGTGGTTGCAGCCAAGCGACGCGTCCTCAAGCTGGCCGAGCGCTTCACTGATCCCCACTGGCGGGCCTGTCACTTGGCGCATCCCGAAAACGCCGAGACGCTGAGCCTGCCCGAGCCCCCGGCTGCGAGCGCTCCCCCGACGAGCTCGTCGACGAAATGAGCGGGCGAGAGGGCGACTTACGCAGAAGTGCGGGTGGCGGCGATCAGGATGCGACGGAATGCGTAGTAGTAGGGGCGCTGCGGCATGGCGTCGGCGAAGCGCTCGGCGAGCCGGGCAACAAAGGCGGTCTGATCGGCCGGGCTCAGGCGCGCAAGATAGGGGACGAGCAGCGTGCCACGCACCCATTCCAGGACGGCCTGCGCGTCGGCCAGCGTGTGGCCGTAGACCTTCTCCATCACCACCGGCTGAGCGCAGCCCTGGGCAAATAGCAGCTCGGCATACTGCGCGATGGGCAGGACCGGCGAGCGTCGCACCAGCGGACCCAGAAGCGCGTGCCAGGGCGGCTCGCTGATGACGTGGCGAACGATGGCGTGCGACAGGTGGTCGTGGTTCGAGGGCAGCTGCACCACCAGCTGACCTCCGACGGGCAGGAACGACAGCAGGCGGGCAAACAGCCGCTGATGATCATCCACCCACTGCAGCGCGGCGTGGCTGAAGATCATGTCGGGTCGCTCGCTGGGGTCGGCGATGAAGTCTTCGATCGCCTGCTTCCGGAACTGCAGCGTCGGGGTAGCAAGCGGTGCGGCGCGGGCCAGCATATCGACCGAGCTGTCGATGCCGAGCACCGTCGCTCCCGGCGAGAGCACCTGCAGGCGAGCGGTCAGCTCTCCGGTCCCGCAGCCCAGGTCGACGATCCGCAGCCCGGGGCGAAATTGGCAGAGGGCCACCAGATCGAAAAACGGCGCTGCGCGCTCTTCGCGAAACTTTTCGTACTGGGTGGGATTCCAGACCATGGCGCAGCCTACCATCCGCTGAGCCTCCAGCGACGCAGATCCGCCGCCTCCTCGACCTCTGGGGGTGATAAAAGGGAGGCATGACTTCTCCGCTTGCTGTCTCACCCCGGGCCTCGCGCTTGCCGCCTTTGCCGCGCATCTCGGGGATGCTTCTGCACTTCACCTCGCTGCCCGGACCGGGGGGCTGCGGCGACCTGGGGCCCGAGGCGCATCGCTTCCTGGAACAGCTTCGACGGGCTGGGCAGCGGGCCTGGCAGGTGCTGCCGCTGGGACCGACCGGCTATGGCGACTCGCC